>DATBWN010000201.1:0-2840 GCA_036514755.1 Dehalococcoidia bacterium
GCGTCCGTCAGCGTCACCATCACGGAGACGACGTCCGACTCGCGCAGGAGGGCGTCGAGGTCGACGAGCTCGGCGCCGAGGTTGCGCGCCGCCTCGGCCGAGACGTAGGGGTCGGCGGCGAGGACGCGGCACTGCCAGCCCTGGAGCCGCTGCGCCACGGCGCGGCCGATGTTGCCGAGGCCGACGAGGCCGATGGTCGAGTTCATCACCATGCGCCCGGGGCTGTCGAGGCGCCAGGCGCCGTCGCGCACTGCCTGCCACTTGGCCGGCAGCCGCTTGATGAGGGCCGCGGCGAGCATAACCACCGCCTCAGCGACGCCGAGGAGGTTCTCCGGCGCGGCGCCGTAGCCGATGACGATGCCCAGCTCCGTGGCCGCCTCGACGTCGATCATCTCCGTGCCGATGATCGGGCTGGCGCCGACGCGCAGCCTCGCCGCGGCTTCGAGCACCTCGCGCGTGACGGGGCGGCCGGGGAAGTTGCCGAGGAAGGCGTCGGCGTCGAGGAAGTAGCGCTCGATGAGGTCGCCGGTCCAGCCGGCGGGCTCGCCGGGCGCCGGCGGCGGCACGCGGACGACCTCGCAGCCGGCTTCGATGAGGCGGCGGGCCGTCTCCTCGTTGCGGCCGAGCACGGCGGGCACGACGACTTTCAGGGTCATGGCTCCTCCTCCGGCGCTAGCTTGCCCGGCAACGGCGCGCCGCGCAAGACGGCCTGAGACCCAAGGCACGACGCGGCCTATAATTCCAGAGGTGCGTCCGGGAGTCTCCCCTTGAACCAGAAGGGCTTCGTCGTCGCGGCGCTGCTGCTGGCGATCTCGCTCGCCGCGCTGGACGGCACGGTGGTTGGCACCGTGATGCCGACGATCATCGGCCAGCTGGGCGGCCTCGCCTACTTCAGCTGGGCGTTCTCCGTCTACCTGCTGGCCTCCACGGTCACGGTGCCGTTGTACGGCAAGCTCGCCGATCTCTATGGCCGCAAGCCCGTCCTTATCTTCGGCTGCCTCCTCTTCATCGTCGGCTCCCTACTCTGCGGCGTCGCGGGCAGCATGGCGCAGTTCATCATCTTCCGGGCCGTGCAGGGACTGGGCGCCGGCGCCGTCCTGCCGATCACGATAACGGTGGTGGGCGACCTTTTCTCCATCGAGGAGCGGGCGCGCATCCAGGGTGTGTTCAGCAGCGTCTGGGGCGTGACGAGCCTGGCCGGCCCCGGCGTCGGCGCCCTCATCGCCGAGGGGATGAGCTGGCGCTGGGTCTTCCTGGTCAACCTGCCCCTGGGCGCGGCGACCGTCATCCTCCTCTGGCGCTTCTTCGACGAGCGGCCGCAGAAGCAGGCCCACGTCCTCGACTACTGGGGCACGCTGCTCCTCGCCGGCTCGGCGACGGCGCTGCTCCTCGGCCTCCTGCAGGGCGTGGACGCCTATGGCTGGTTCGGCGCGCCGACGCTGACGCTGTTCGGCGTGTCGGCGCTCTTGCTGGTGCTGTTCGTGCTGCAGGAGCAGAGGGCGGCAGAGCCGGTGCTGCCTCTGTGGCTCTTCCGCAACAAGGTCATCGTCGTCTCCAGCCTGGCGACCTTCATCATCGGCGGCATGATGTTCGGCGTGACCTCGTACGTGCCGCTGTTCGCGCAGGGCGTGCTGGGCGGCACGGCGCTAGACGCCGGCCTCATCGTCCTGCCGATGTCGATCGGCTGGCCGCTCGCGACGGTGCTTTCGGGCCGAGTGATCCTCCGCTTCGGCTATTACACGTCCATCCTCATCGGCGGCGTATTCCTCGTCCTCGGCTCGGCCGAGCTGCTCATGCTCTCGCGCGATTCGTCGGAGCTGGTGGGAATGGCGGGGGCGCTGATAGTGGGCATGGGCATGGGCTTCCAGATGCCGGCGCTGGTCATCTCCGTGCAGAACGCCGTCGACTGGCGCAACCGCGGCGTCGCCACGGCGACGGGCCAGTTCTTCCGCTCCATCGGCGGCAGCATCAGCGTCGCCGTCATGGGCGCCGTCCTCGCCAGCCACCTGGCGACGCGCCTGGTGAAGATCGAGGGCGTGCCGCTCGGCGCCGACGCCGATACGCTGCTCAACGCCCGGGCGCGCGCGGCGCTCTCGCCGGACGTCCTGGAGGCGATGCAGCGGGCGCTCGCCTCCTCCCTGCACGAGATCTTCCTGCTCGGCCTCGCCGGCGCGCTCATCGCCTTCGCGACGGTGCTCTTCTTCCCGCGCGGCAGCGCCCAGGAGCTGGCCGCGTCCGCGGAGGCCGCCAGCGAAGCGATGGGCGAAGCCCCGGCGGCTGAGAAGACGACGTTCGTGAGCTAGCCGGCCCCGAGGCCTAGCCCGGCGACTGCATGCCCGAGCCGGCGTAGTGGATCGACCCGCGGTAGGACTCGCCGTCCGACGGCGGCGGCGGCGTCTCCGTCTTCGGACGCCAGACGATGACGCCCTGACGCTCCAGCTTCGCCTGCAGCTCGGCGGCGGGAACGTCGCGCAGGCGGAGGCCGTCGCGCACGGCGACGGCAGCGGCGATGCCGGCGCCCTGGCCCATGACCCAGCACTCGGGTATCTCGCGCAGCGGGCTGTGCGACTGCGGGTCGGCGGAAAGGTTGCGTCCGGCGGCTAGCAGCCCCTCGGCCTGCTTGGGCACGAGGCAGCTGTAGGGTATCTCGAGCGTCGGGAACTCGGGCGTGAGGCCGGGGCAGAGGCCGACGCTGTCTGCGTAGTGGCCGTCGCGGCGCCAGTGGTCGATGGTCACCTTCGTGGCGCCGGCGAGGCGGCGGGCGTGGCGCGTGCCGATCTGCTGGGCGCTGTCGAGGATCCAGGCGCGCTCGAAGCCGGGCACGAAAGCGCGGTAGAAGG
>DATBWN010000202.1:0-3335 GCA_036514755.1 Dehalococcoidia bacterium
GCGCGTCGCCGTCGAGATCAGCGCCGACTCCGCCCGACAGCTCGCTCGGGCCATCCTCGCCGTCCTCGAGAGCGGCGAGGCGGCGCTGCTGCAGACGGCGTCGAAGACAACGTAGCTGCAGGTCTTCAGACCTGCATGGCCCTAAACATCCCTAGGGGCGACCCCGTGGTCGCCTCTAGGGCGTCAGGCCTGTCAGCGCAGTCCCCTCTCCCTCCGGGAGAGGGTTAGGGTGAGGGCGCGTCCCCTCCTGCGCCAGCCGGCGACCGTTTAGAATCCGCCCGACATGACTCTGGAGATGATCGTCATCGCCGCCGTGCGCCTGCTCGGCGCGCTGCCCGTGCTGCGCTGGCCCTTCTTCGGCGGCCTCTTCGCCCTCCTCGTCGACCAGAGCGACCTGTTCATGATGAACCTGCTCCCCCTCGGCGGCGTGCGCGGCTACCAGTCCTTCGACAAGTACCTCGACCAGGCCTACCTCCTCGCCTTCCTCGCCGTCGCGATGCGCTGGCCAGCCACGCCTCGCAACATCGCCCTCGGCCTCTACGCCTTTCGGCTGCTCGGCTTCCTGGTCTTCGAGCTGACCGATGAGCGCGCCGTCCTCCTCTTCTTCCCCAACCTCTTCGAGTTCTGGTTCCTGCTTGTCGCCGGCCTGCAGCGCTTCCGTATCGAGGACCGCCTCAGCCAGGGCGCCTTCCGTAGCCTCGTAGCCGGCCTGGTCGCGCTGAAGCTCTTCCAGGAGTACGCTATCCACTACGCCCGCTGGCTGGACGGCTTCACCGCTACCGAGGCCGTCGAGGCGGTCTGGCGCTGGCTGACGCCCTTCTGATGCAACTGCGACGCCTCCTCCTGCGCTCCCTCCTCGGCGCCCGCCTGCCGAAGACCGAAGGAACGCTTCACGTCCCGGGCCTGCAGGGGGCCATCACCATCCGCCGCGACCGTCACGGCATCGCCTACGTGGACGCCGAGCACGAGCACGACGCCTGGTTCGGCCTCGGCTTCTGCCAGGCGCAGGACCGCGCCTTCCAGCTGGAGCTGCGGTTGCGCACCGCGCGCGGCACGCTCTCGGCGCTGGCCGGCCCGCAGACACTGGCCATCGACCGCCTCTCGCGCCGCATCGGCTTCCACGAGGCCTCCCTGCGCCAGCTCGATGTCCTCGACGCCGACGTCCGCGCCCAGATCGAGGCCTTCGTCCGCGGCGTCAACGCCGGCCTCGCCGCCGGCGCCCGCCGCGTCGCGCCCGAGTTCGCCATCCTGCGCGCCCGACCGACGGAGTGGCATTCCGCCGACGTCCTCGCCGTCGGCAAGCTCGTCGCCTTCCTCCTCATCGGCAACTGGGACGTCGAGCTCGCCCGTCTCAAGATCCTCGCCGAGGACGGCCCCCAGGCCCTGCGCGACCTCGACCCGGCCTACCCGGAAGGCCACCCCGTCGTCGCGCCGCCGGAGGGCCTCGCCGGCGCCGCCCGCGACCGCCTGGGCGATGACCTGGCCGCCTTCGTGGCGTTCGCCGGCCGGAGCGGCGGCTCCAACGCCTGGGCCATCGCCGGCAGCCGCACCGCCTCCGGCCGGCCCATCCTCGCCAACGACCCCCACCTGGAGGCGTCGCTGCCGCCGCACTGGTACCTCGCCCACCTGCGTGCGCCGGGCTGGGCCGTCGCCGGCGCCTCGCTCGCCGGCACGCCGGCCATCGTCTGCGGCCACGACGGCTTCGCCGCCTGGGGCGTCACGGCCGGCCTCGTCGACGTCGTCGACCTCTTCATCGAAGAGCCGGCCCCCGAAGGCGCCAGCGTCCGCCGCGAGGTCATCGAGGTGCGCGGCCGCCCGCCTGTTGTCGAGGAGGTCGTCGTCACGCCTCGCGGCCCGGTCATCGGCCCCGCCCTGGAGGGCGAGGTCGGCGCCGTCTCCCTGCGCGCCGTCTGGCTGGACGCCAGGCCGGCGCGCGGCTTACTGCGCGCTCACCTCGCCCGCTCGTTCGACGGCTTCCGGGCCGAGTTCGCCGCCTGGCCGTTCAGCCAGAACGTCGTCTACGCCGACGAGACGGGGCGCATCGCCTGGCAGCTCGCCGGCGAGGCGCCGCGGCGCCGCAAGGGCTGGGGCACGCTGCCTCAGCCGGCCTCAGGCCCGCAAGACGGCTGGTTCGAAGATGGCGTCCCGTTCGAGGAGATGCCATTCACCGTCGACCCGCCCGCGGGCTTCCTGGCCTCCGCCAACAACAAGCCGCAGGCCGACGCTGAAGGCCCCTTCCTCGGCGTCGACTGGCTGGACGGCTACCGCGCCGGCCGCATAGTCGAGGCCCTGGGCGCGCGCAGCGACTGGGACCTGGCGAGCACGCAGCGCCTGCAGCTGGACGAGACGACCCTCGCCTGGCGCCAGGTTCGCGACGCCGTCCTCGGCGCGCCGCCCTCCTCGCCGGAAGCCCGCCTCGCCCTCGATCTGCTGCGCGACTGGGACGGAGTCCTCGCCGCCGGCTCCAACGCCGCGACCGTCTTCCAGCTCTTCGTCGCCGAGGTCTGGCGCCGCGTCGCCCGGGCGCGCGCGCCCCGCTCGGCCGAGTGGGCCCTCGGCCGCGGCTTCACGCCCCTCCTGCCGCTCACGACCTTCGCCGCCGGCCGCGCCAGCCGCGTCCTCGGCCGCATCGTGGAGCAGCCCGCCGGCTGGTTCGAGCGCCCCTGGCCGGAGGAGCTCGCCGACGCGCTGGCGACCGCGGTGCGCGATCTCAAGGCGCGCTTCGGCCCCTCGCCGAGCGCCTGGGCCTGGGGCCGCGTCCGGCCGCTGACCCTGGAGCACCCGCTGGGCCGGCTGAAGCTGCTGGCGCCGGTCTTCAACCGCGGCCCCTTCGCCTGGGGCGGCAACGGCGACACGATCTCTGCCGCCGCGACAACGCCCCTGCGGCCTCTGGGCAACCCGACGGTCATCGCCTCTCTGCGCTTCGCGGTCGAGGCGGGCGACTGGGACGGAGCGCGCTTCGTCCTGCCGGGCGGCCAGTCCGGCAACCCCTTCTCGCCCCACTACGACGACCTGCTGCCCTTCTGGCGCCGCGGCGAGGGCGTGCCCATCGCCTGGTCAGAGCAAGCGGTCGCCGAGGCTGCGATGTCGACGCTGCGTCTGGAGCCGCTGTAGCGGGCTACTGTCCTGGCGGCGCGAAGGGCGGCGGTGGCGGCGGGTTCACGGTGTCGAGCAGGATGCCCAGCACCGTCATAGGCAGCTCCATGTAGAGGCCGTGACTCGCCGGCAGCTCGACGTAGCGCCAGGCCGGGTCGTCGCGCGTGCGCTCCGCCGCCGCCCAGAACATGTCTGTGCGCGGCCCGCGCATGCCGGGCATCATGCCCAGGCCGGCCTTG
>DATBWN010000203.1:0-2797 GCA_036514755.1 Dehalococcoidia bacterium
GCTGCCGCGATGGCTCGCAATGACAGGCAGGAGGAAGGCTTGACAGGGCGTGCTATAAAGAAAGAGAACGTTCCTTCGCTTAATTGGAGGCCTCGATGCCAAAAGTCCTTCCCGAGTACCTAGAGCTGCGCCGCCAGCAGATCCTCGACGCCGCGGCGGCCTGCTTCGTGCGGCGGGGATTCCACCGGACGACGATGCAGGACATCTGCGACGAGGCGGGCCTCAGCCCGGGCGCCGTCTACCGTTACTTCCCCAGCAAGGAAGAGATCATCGAGGCGATGTCCGAGTACCGCCAGCGGCAAAACGCGGAGCGGCTGGAGCAGGCGATGGTGAAGGAGACGACGCTGGAGGCGTTCGACGAGCTGCTGCGCGCGTTCTTCATCGACCGAGACCAGGCGGAGCTGGCCATGAACTGCGCGCTGATCGTCGAGCTGGCGGCGGAGTCGCCGCGCAACGAGGACGTCCGGACGTCGCAGTCGCGGACGAACGCGGCGGTGCGGGAGAGGCTGGCCGAGCTGGTGGAGCATTCGCAAGCGCGGGGCGATATCGACCGTTCGCTGGACGCGGACGCGGTGGCGCGGCTGATGGTGGGGATGTACCAGGGGTTCGTCGTGCAGAGGCTGGTCGACCCGGATCTGGACGCGGGCGAGTTCGTGAAGGTCGCGCGGGCGCTGTTCGGCGGGACGTTCTGGCACGGCGAGGGCGCCGCGGCGCCGGACGCGACGGCGGCGATGCGCCACTGATTCTTTCGAAAGATCATCGCCAGACCGCTTGACAAGAGAGAAGGCGCTCCCTATAAATGAGGGAGCATTCGCTTTATTTGGGCTAGAGCGAAGCCGAAGCTTTCCCCGCCTCCTATCGGGACGCTATCCGGTGAGGACGTAAACTGGAGGAGTTCGATGGCACTCAGCCTCTCACCCAGAGCTCTCAGTCGCGCCAGCGCGCGCCACCCATGGAAGGTCGTCGCCGTCTGGGCGGCGATCTTCGTCATCTCGATCGGCCTTACGAGCGCCTTTCTCTCAGACGCGCTGACCACGGAGGCGGACGTCACCAACAGCCCCGACTCCAAGGTCGGCTGGGCGCTGCTGGAGCAGCGCCTGCGCGGGCCGACGCCGGTCAACGAAGCGGTGGTTATCCGGTCCGAGACGCTGACCGTCGACGATCCGGCATTCCGAGCCTACGTAGAGGGCATCCACAGCCAGATCGGCGCTCTCGGCCCCCAGGTGACGCGCCAGGCCTTGGTCTACTACAAGGACCCCATCCCCGGCCTGGTCTCAGCCGACCGCCACGGCACGATCATCGCGCTGACGATGGCGGGCAGCTTCGACGACGCTGTGACGAACGTCGAGGACATCATCGGGATCGTCGAGGCCGCGAACGGCAAGCAGAGCTTCGAGGTCTACGTCTCCGGCAACGCGAGCGTGAGCCGCGACTTCAACGTGGCTTCGGAGAAGGACCTGGCGCGGGGCGAGACGGTTGGCGGGCTCATCGCCCTCGTCATCCTCATCCTCGTCTTCGGCGCGGTGGTCGCCGCGCTCGTGCCTATCGTCCTCGCTGTGATGGCGATCGTGGCGGCGATCGGCGTCACGGCGCTGGTCGGCCAGGTGTCGCAGCTCTCGTTCTTCGTCACGAACATGATCACGATGATGGGGCTGGCGGTCGGCATCGACTACAGCCTCTTCGTGCTCTCGCGCTTCCGCGAGGAGCGGGCGCGCGGCCGGGCGGTCCTGGACGCGGTGGACATCGCCTCGGCGACGGCGGGCCGGGCCGTGTTCTTCAGCGGCGTCACGGTGATTATCGCCCTGGCGGGCATGCTCATCGTGCCCTCGACGATCTACCGGGCGCTGGCGGCGGGGGCGATCTTAGCCGTCGGCTTCGCCATCCTGGCGTCGCTGACGCTGCTGCCGGCGCTCATGCGGCTGCTGGGCGACAAGGTCGACAAGCTGCGGCTGCCGTTCGTGCAGAAGGCGCAGCAGGAGTTCGATGAGGAGCGGCCGGGCGGCTTCTGGGACAAGGTGGCGAGCACGGTGATGCGCTACCCGGTGGTCGGCGTCGTCGCGGTCACCGCCGTCCTCCTCGCCGCGACGATCCCCTTCTTCGACATCAACCGCGGCTCGGCCGGCGTGAGCAGCCTGCCGGACAGCTTCCAGTCGAAGAAGGGCTTTGAGGCGCTGGAGCGCGACTTCGACGGCGGGCAGGTGTACCCGGCCGAGATCGTCATCGACGGCGCCGTGGGCCCGTCCACGCCGGTGCCGCAGGCCGTCGAAAGGCTGCGGAGCCTGCTCGCTAACGACCCCGTCTTCGGCCCGTCGACCTTCTCCACGAATCGGGCGGAAGACCTCGGCCTGCTCTCCGTGCAGATAGCGACTGACCCGTACGCGGACGCGGCGAACGACGCGATCAGGCGCCTCCGCAGCGAGTACGTCCCGCAGGCTTTCGCAGGCGTCGATGGCATGCGCGTCCTGGTCACGGGCCTGACGGCGTTCAACCTCGACTCGATCGACATAACGGCGGACTACACGCCCATCGTCTTCGTCTTCGTGCTGGGGCTCAGCTTCCTGCTGCTGATGCTGGTGTTCCGCTCCATCGTGGTGCCGGCGAAGGCGATCCTGATGAACCTGCTGTCCGTTGGCGCGGCGTACGGGCTCATCGTCCTGGTGTCGCAGAAGGGGTTCGCGGCGGAACTGCTCGGCTTCCAGCAGGTGGACACGGTGGAGTTCTGGCTGCCGTTGTTCCTCTTCTCGGTGCTGTTCGGGCTTTCGATGGACTATCACGTGTTCCTGCTGAGCCGGATCCG
>DATBWN010000204.1:0-2114 GCA_036514755.1 Dehalococcoidia bacterium
GATCGTGTCGCCGGTGACGGTGCCGGCGATGCCGAGGGCGACGGCCAGCGGCACCGAGATGCTGCCGTCCTCCGCGCTCAGGCCGGCGAGGATGACGACGATGACGCCCGGGATGACGAGGCCGAGGAAGAGCGTGTTCTCCAGCAGCGTGCCGAGGAAGACCACCCAGTAGCCGTAGTCGTCATAGAGCGAGTGGACCGAATCGGCAGCCGAGCGGATCAGCCAGCTGTAGCCATGAAAGACCGTCTGCGGCAGCTCCAGCAGCCACTCGAGGACGTCGGCGACCGCGCTCAGGAGGGAAGCGAGGGCGAGAATCGCGCTGGGGTTCTCCATGAAGAAGCGCCCTCGGCCTTTGCGGCGCGCGGACGCCTACGATTCTAGCATCCATCCTCAGCTCCCGGACTCGATGGCGCCTAGCGGTCGTCGACCAGGTCGGCCTCCCAGATCTGCCAGAGCAGGTAGGCGGCGCAGAGCACGACGGCGACGGCGATGATGACGGAGCCCATCTCTCGGAGACCTCCCCAGTACGTTTGTTCGCAATGTAGAACGGACGTACTGGTTTGTCAAGCCCTCAGACGTTAACGTTGGGGGAAGACTGCCGGCGTATCTGTCATTCCGAGCCCTTCGACTCCACTCAGGACAGGCTTCGCGCGAATCTAGCAAGGCACGAAGACAGCTTCGTAATTCGCTAGATTCTTCGCTTCGCTCAGAATGACATGAGGGGCGGGGAGTGACGCAGGGGCGGCTGGTCAGCCGGGCGCCGTCTCCTCGCTCACCTCGACCAGCACGTTGCCGATTTCGACGAGGTCGCGCCCGGCGACGTGCACGGCGGAGACGACGCCCGGCACGCGCGCCCGCAGCTCGTTCAGCATCTTCATCGCCTCGACGACGAGGAGCACGTCGCCGGCCGCCACGCGGTCGCCCGCGGCGACGCGCACCTCCATGACGACGCCGGTCAGCGGCGCCCGCAGCAGCCACTTCCCACTGATGAACTGGTCACCCTCATGCCGACGCCGACGCCTTCGCTGGCCGCGGCGCGCCGTCTCGACCTCGTAAACGCGCTCGCCGATGAGGACGTTGAACGCCTGCACGTCCGGCTCCACCAGGACCTCGATGACGCGGTCGTCCAGCGTCAGCACGTAGCGCGGCGAGTCGCCCAGGCGGCGCAGCCCGACGGGGCGCCAGGTGCCGTCGATGTTGATCCGCAGGCCCTGCGGCGTATCCTCCAGCTCGGCCTCGAGCTCGCGGTCGTCGAGCCTCAGAAAGTACTTCGCCAGGAGCCGCCTCCCCGTCGCTGCGTCGCCGCCAGGCGCGCCGCCCGCCGCCAGGCGCTCTCGGGCGCCGGGCTGCCCTTCCTGCGCTCGTGCGAGAGGAGCGCCGCGACCATGAGCGCCTCGTCGCCGTTGGCGGCCTCGGGGCTCGCCACGGCGAAGCGGCGCTCGACGAAGTGCGTGTCGATGCGGCCGGCGAGGAAGTCGTCGTTCTCCAGCAGCTGGCGGTGGAAGGGGATAGTCGTCTTCACGCCGACGACCTGGTACTCGGCGAGGGCGCGGCGCAGGCGCGCCAGCGCCTCCGGGCGGTCCATGCCCCAGGCGACGAGCTTCGCCAGGAGCGAGTCGTAGTGCGGCCCGACCTCCAGCCCGGGCCACAGGCAGCTGTCGACGCGAATACCCGGCCCCGATGGCTCGCTCAGCTGCTCGATGCGGCCGAGGCTGGGCAGGAACCCCGCCTCCACGTCCTCGGCGATGATCCGGCACTCGACCGCCCAGCCGTTCAGGCGGACGTCCGCCTGGCCGTAGCCCAGCGGCTCGCCGGCGGCGATGCGCAGCTGCTCGGCCACCAGGTCGATGCCCGAGACCAGCTCCGTCACGGAGTGCTCGACTTGCAGGCGCGCGTTCGCCTCGATGAAGTAGAAGCGGCCGTCGCGGTCGAGGAGGAACTCGAAGGTGCCGGCGTTGGCGTAGCCGGCGCCACGCGCCAGAGCCACGGCCGCCTCGCCCAGGCGCGCGCGCAGCGCCGCGTCCACGGCCGTCGAAGGCGACTCCTCGACGAGCTTCTGGCTGCGCCGCTGGACGGAGCACTCGCGTTCACCCAGGTGAACGACGCTGCCGTAG
>DATBWN010000205.1:0-5449 GCA_036514755.1 Dehalococcoidia bacterium
CCCAGGCTGATGCTCAGCCGCATCGCGATCTCCTTGTTGCTCAGCCCCAGCCGCACGAGCTGCAGCACCTCGTGCTCGCGGCCGGTGAGCAGGTCCGGCATCGACGCGCCGTTGTGCGAGTGGAGCGCGACGGGCGGCGCCAGCTCTCGCAGGAACTGAAGCAGGAGCTGCGCGCTCAGCGGCTCGATAACGGCGCCGCCGTAGGCGATGACCTGCAGCGAGCGGGCGAACTCCTCGCGCGTCAGGTGGTTGAAGGAAAGGTAGCCGCGCAGGGGGACGGGCGTGCTGCAGAGCAGGGCGTCCAGGTCTGAGCTGGCGCCGAAGAGGACGAAGTAGGCGCCGGCGTGCTGCTGGGCGGCGCGGACCAGCCCGACGCGCTCGTTGGCCACCAGGGAGACGTCTACGAGGAAGATGTCCGGCTCGAAGGCGATGGCGACCTCCTCGTCCAGGAGCGAGGCGGCGGAGCCGATGACCTCGACGTCGGGGACGGCCGTGGCGGCGTCGCAGACAAGGCGGCGCCGAAGAGCTTCCGGTTCGATAACGAAGAGCCGCAGGTTCATGTCCATAAGTCTAGGCCATTTGGCCAGCAGCTCGCTGGCGAGATTGTTCGAAAAATCCTCGGAAACCTCTCGCGGAGGCGAGAGGTTTCTAGACGGGAGAGTCGTTCCTGCTCCTGTTCAGCTCCCGCACGCTCACCTGCGCCTGCAGGTCCTCCATCAGGCAGGCGAGCACGTGCGTGAGGAAGAGGACCGGCCGAATCCGCGTCCCTGCCAAGCCGTCCTCCTGGTAGATCAACTGCCGCAGCGACGCGATGTAGGCGCGCAGGAGGTCGCGCGGGCTGATGCCGCGCTGGCGCGTCATCCGGATGAGCCCGTCCTCGAGGTCGGTTGCCGGCTCCGGGAAGGCGCGGCAGCTGCGCACGATGTAGTCGCTGATGATCGCGACGACGTCGGCAAACTCCTCGCCGATGGGGTCGCGGGCGCCCTTGCCGAGGGGCAGGTAGCCGTGGCGGGCGTCGATGGCCTGCAGGAGCCAGGTCGCCTCCGCCAGCGCTTCCTGAAGCTCCCGTTCGCGGGCGCCCAGGGCGCGGCGCTGCTCGTCCTCGGCCGTCGCGACGCGGTCGCGCAGGGCGGCCTGGAGGGAGCGGACGATGCCGGAGGTGAGGAACTCGTCCTTGGAGATGTAGTCGCTGACCCCCATCTTCATAGCGGCCACGGCGATGCTCTCCTGGCGGGCGCCGGTGACGATGATGACGCGCGTGGCCGGCGCCAGGGCGCGCAGGCGCTCGACCAGCTGCAGGCCGTTCATTCCCGGCAGCTGGTAGTCGACGAGGACGACGTCGTAGTCGCGGCGGCCCAGCTCGTTCAAGGCGTCCTCCGCCGTGTCAGCCAGGCGCATGTGGCGGATGCCGAACGTCTTCAGCGCCCGCGAGGCAATGGCCTGGTCGCTGGGGCTGTCCTCGACGACGAGGACGCGCGCGTCTTTCGGGTTGAGAGCCTGGAGCATCATAGATGTCTTTCGGAGCTGGCCTGGCGTTGGTGCGATCGCGGGACGGGGCGCAGGGCTGCGCCCTTCGACGGGCTCAGGACATGCCTATGAAAGTATTCGAGAGGTTTGCGGCCGACCCGCATTGACTCTCTGGCCTATGCCGGGTGACAGAGCCTACTCGACCAAACGGTAGGAGAGATAGAGCCGCGGCCGGCCGCGGCGCGGCTTCGCCCACTCGGCGATGCGCAGACCGCCCACCCAGACGACGCCGCGCTCGCTCTCGAAGAGAGGCAGCGAGTCGCGCTGCGGGCGCGGCACGTGGGCGTCGACGAGGAAGTCCTGCAGCTTCTTCGGCGCCGCCATGCCCAGGGGCTGGAAGCGGTCGCCGGGCCGGCGCCGGCGCAGGCGCAGCGCCCGGCCGACGGCCTCGGCGTCCAGCGCGGCGCTGACGCGGCCCGGCGGCGGCCGCGACGCCGACGCCGAGGCGACGAGCGGCCCGAAGCGGCCCTCGCCGGGCACGGGCAGGTCGAGGGGCTCCTTCGGCAAAGCGAGAGGCATCGGAGCGCCGCGGCGCAGCTCCAGGACGGTGCGCAGGAGGGTGGCCTTGACACCGCGCGGCAGGTCGAGGCTGTCGCCCGTGCGACCTTCGGTGACCAGGCGCTCCAGGGCGAGGAGGTGGCGCTCGCTGAAGCCCTGGCGGTCGCCCAGGAGCGCCGTGAGGGCGCGGCGCAAGCCGTGGCGTCGCGGCGAGCCCGGCCAGCGCCGGAGCAGCTCGCGGGAGAGGCTGACGGCCTCGCGGTCCGAGGGCCCGACGGCCGCTTCGCCGGCCGCCTCCAGCTGGGCGAGGTCGCCGCGGGCGGCGTCGGCCAGACGCACCAGCGCCTCCTCAACGCGCGGGTTGAACTCGTGCAGGAGGGGCAGCAGCTCGTGGCGCAGGCGGTTGCGCCGGAAGGCGGGCGAGCGGTTGCTCACGTCCTCGACGGGCGCCACGCCGCTCGCGCGGCAGTAGGCGACCGTGTCGGCGCGCGTCAGGCGCAGCAGCGGCCGGACGAGGGTCAGGTCGTCGTTGCCCGGGAGGGGCCAGGGCGCGCTGGGCGCCATGCCGGCGAGGCCGGAGAGGCCGGAGCCGCGGATGAGGTGGAGGAGCACCGTCTCCGCCTGGTCGGACGCCGTGTGGCCGGTGGCGACGCGGCCAAGGCCCGCCTCGCGAGCGGCGCCGGCGAGGAAGGCGTAGCGGGCGCGGCGCGCCGCCTCCTCTAGCGAGAGGCGCTCAGACTTCGCCAGGGCGCGAACGTCGGCGCGACCGGTGAAGAGAGGCAGGCCGAGGGACTGCGCGAGGCCGGCGACGAAGCGCGCCTCCGTTTCGGCGGCGGCGGCGCCGCGCAGGCCGTGGTCGAAGTAGGCGATGGCGAGCCGCAGGCGGCGTCGCCGCGCCAAGGCAGCGAGGATGAGCAGAAGCGCCGTCGAGTCCGGCCCGCCGGACACGGCGACGAGGAGGCCGCCGTCCGCCGGCAGGAGGTCGTTATCGGCGGCGAAGCGGCGCACGGCCGCCTCCAGGCCCCGACGAAGCCGGGGCGCCGAGGGCTCGGACGCTGTCGAAGGAGGCGAGGACATGGGGGAGCTATCAGCGGCCGAAGAGGCGCTGCCACCAGCGTCCTTCCGGCGCCTCCTCCTCTGGGCCGGCGGCGGGCGGCGGCGCGTCGACGGCGACGAGGACCTCGCCCGGCTTGACAAGGCCGAAGACGCGGCGCGCCATGAACTCCACGTACTCGTCCGTGCGCAGGTAGTCGCGCACCTGCAGCAGCTGCTCCTGCTCCAGGCGCAGCTGCGCCACCTCTTCCTTCAGCCGCGTCTCTTCGCCGGCGAGTCGCAACGAGTGGAGGACGTTGCTGCCCGCGGAGAACAGCAGATAGGCGGCGACGGCCAGCGTCGCGACGAGGACTATTCGACCCGGGGAAAGCATGCGGAGCAGCCGCAAGAACGAACTCCCGCCCGCCGCAGGCGAGTCTAACATAATCAGAGGCGGGCCTGCATCTGTGCCTGACCGAGGCCGACAGGCAGGTCGAGCGAAGCAGGGCTAGAATCGAAGGGCTATGGTGTTCGAGCCGGAACCGGGCGGGCGCCGCTGGCTGGTGAAGGCCGTGCGCGAGGCGACGGGAGAGCTGTTCAGCCAGTTCGCCGGCGTCGACGAGCGCGGCCTGCGCTGGCGGCCGGCCCGAGGCGACTGGTGCCTCAAGGAGATCGCCGCCCACCTGCGCGACGCCGAGCTGCTGTACCAGCGTCAGATCGAGCTCATCGTCCGCCGACGGGAGCCGCGCCTGCCGCACGAGGCGCTGGACGTGCTCCCCGCGGAGCGAAACTACCGCACGGAGCCTCTCTCCCGCCTGCTGGGCGAGTACGAGTCGGCGCGGGAGGAGACGGCCTGGCTCCTCCACGCGCTGGACGAGGACGACTGGCGGCGCTGCGGCGTCCACCCCTACCGCGGCCGCGTCTCCGTCTACGACATCGCCCGCGAGCTGCACGAGCACGACCTGCAGCACCTCTACCAGGCGCAGCGCCTGCGCAAGGCGCTGGCGGAGCGCTGAGCGCGAGGACACGGAGTGTCGTTGGGAGAGTAGGCTCCGTCAAAGATTGCTTCGGTCGCTTCCAGCGACCTCGCAATGACAGGTACGCCTACGGCGCGTCCAGCTCCTGCAGGCGGCGATAGCGTTCGCCGTTATCGCCCCAGATGTAGCGGTTGAAGAGGCCCATCACCTCCTCGCGCACGTCGGCGCCGGCCTGGGCCAGGAAGACGTCCTCGATGCGCTTCTCGCCGACCCGAAAGCGGTTGAAATCGGAGGCGAGGTAGAGGTCGCGCGCCGCCGCGGCGAAGGCCTCGGCGCCGACGAGGGCGCGGATTTCCAGAAGGAAGGCGTCTGCCGCCTCGTAGAGGCCGTCCGAGGCGAAGCGCCGCGGCAGCACCAGGTCGGAGGCGCGGCTGGCTGCCGCCTTGCGCGACCGGTAGTAGGCGTCGATATCGGGCGCGAAGACGCGCAGCCCGTCCGGCGGGTCGTCGCTGAGGCGCTGCTGGATGAAGAGCGAGTAGAGGTCGGCCATGCCCTCGTCGAACCAGGATGGGCCGATGGACCAGTAGGCGTGGCCGAGCTCATGGGAGAGGATGCCCGGCGACGTGACACAGCAGCGGTCGATGCGGATGAACTGGCCGTCGTTGAAGTCGTTGATCTCGAAGTCGCCGTTGATGACGGTGAGGACGCGCTCCGGGAACTCGACGCCCACCAGCGACTCGAGGGCCGGCAGCGCGGCCTTGAGGAAGGCCATCTCGCGGTCGGCGTCCTGGCCCGGCTCGAAGATAAGGAGCAGCTCCACCTCGCCGCTGCTCACGGGCACGCGGCTGTAACGGATGAGCTTGCGCTTCACCGCGTCGTCGCGCAGGTAGCTCGTACGCGGCCCGCCGTAGCGGGCGACGAAGCTGAGGCTGCGCTCGACGAAGAGCGACTCGTCGCGCGAGAGGCCGTCCTTGAACCACTCCTGCGCCTTGAAAAGGCCGATGAGCTCGGCGCGCGTCGCCTCGTAGCTGGCGAAGGCGCGATCGACGTCCCCGATGCCACCGCGGTTCTGGGGCCGGCCGATGCGAAAGTCGTCATCGTCCGCCGAAGGCGTGGCCGTTGCGAGAGGCGCGGCGGCGGGCGAAGGCGAGGGCGTCGTCGAGGCGCCGTCGTCGCCGCCGCAGGCGGCGAGGAGCAGAACGAGGGCGGCGAGGAGGGCGAGGGCTCTAGCTGAAGGCGTGAATCGGCTCCCGGACGGCGCGCCGAGTGGGCGCCGTCTCGATCCCAGGATACGGAGGGCGGCAGCGGCGCGGCAAGCAGGCGATCCCGCCGAGGGCGGGGGCCAGCGGCGAGCTCAGTCCTCAGCTCACCGCTCTCTTCACGAGCGCGCCGATCCTTGCCTCTGCGGCGGCAGT
>DATBWN010000206.1:0-9947 GCA_036514755.1 Dehalococcoidia bacterium
GTCACCTGCAGCGCCTGCGAGGCCTCGTTCGCGTCCTCGTCCGTGGCGTGCAGGGCGCCCTTGGCGAACTCCTTGTAGGCGCAGATCGCGCGCACCGCCGCCTGGCTCAGGAGCACGCGCCGCTCGCGCATCTCGAGGATCTTGAAGCCCGCCCTGGCGATCAGCTCCTTGTAGCCCACGGCCGGCAGCCACTCCATGGCCTGGGCTTTCTCAGACTTCGCCCGCTGGGGCAGCCTGCGGTTGATCTCGACGATGGCGCGCCGGATCCAGCGGCTGTAGAACGGCTTGCTCTCCTCCGGGTAGGCGCCCTCGTAGAAGGTGGTGTTCATGGCCAGGAGGCCGCCCGGCCGCAGGACGCGCCAGCTCTCCTTCAGCGCCTTCGCCTTGGCGTCCTCGTCCAGCAGGTGAAGGCTGTTGGCGAAGATAACGGCGTCGTAGGTCTGCTTCAGCGGCAGGTGGTCCGCCGTGCCGAAGATGTACGCGGCACTGTCGCAGGTCACCTCCTTGCGCGCCTGCATGAGCGCCGGTAGGTCGAGGTCGAGCAGCGTCGACAGGAGGCGGACGCCCGCGTCCTTCGCCCTCTCGTAGGCGATGGACGTTAGCAGCCCCGTCCCCGCGGCGAGGTCTAGCAGGCGGATCGTCGGCATGGCGCCGAGGCGGCGCAGCACGCGGTCGACCATCCGCTCGTTCAGATGGATGTACGCGCTCTCGTTGGCAAACGGCTCAAAGGTCTGGGCTTGCTCGCTCACGTAACGGCGGGAGGCCCTTCGTGGTGAAGGAGGGGCCTTCGCCGATCTTAGAACAGGAGTAGCCAACCTCGCTACACCCGGTGGCAAGCGACCCAGTGGCCCGGCGCGGCTTCCCGCCACTCCGGCACGACCTGGCGGCATTCGTCGATGGCGATGGGGCAGCGCGTGTGGAAAACGCAGCCGCGCGGCGGCCGCAGCGAGCTGGGCACCTCGCCCGTGAGGATGATGCGCTCGCGCTTGCGCTCCAGCACCGGGTCGGGGATGGGGACGGCGGAGAGCAGCGCCTTCGTGTAAGGGTGTAGGGGGTTATCGTAGATCTCGTTGCGGTCCGCCATCTCCATCAGGTGGCCGAGGTACATGACGACGACGCGGTCGCTGATGTGGCGCACGACGGCGAGGTCGTGGGCGATGAAGAGGTAGGTCAGGCCGAACTGCTCCTGCAGCTCCTCCAGCAGGTTGATTATCTGCGCCTGGATCGACACGTCGAGGGCGGAGACCGGCTCGTCGGCCACGATCAGCTTGGGAGAAACGGCCAGGGCCCGAGCGATCCCGATCCTCTGGCGCTGGCCGCCGGAAAACTCGTGCGGGAAGCGGCTGGCGTAGTAGGGGTTCAGCCCGACGATGCGCATCAGCTCTGCGACTCGCTCGCGGCGCTCCGACTTGTTGCCCAGGTTGTGGATGGTCAGCGGCTCGCCGATGATGTCGCGGATCGACATGCGGGGGTTCAGGGAGGCGTAAGGGTCCTGGAAGATCATCTGCATCCGGCGGCGCATGCGTCGCAGGTCGTTGCCGCGCAGCGACCCCAGGTCCGTGCCCTCGAAGTAGATGTGACCATCCGTGGGCCTGTAGAGCTGGAGGATGGCGCGGCCGGTGGTCGACTTGCCGCAGCCGCTCTCGCCCACGAGGCCGAGGGTCTCGCCTCGCTTGACGCTGAACGTGATGTCGTCCACAGCCTTGTTCTCGGCGATCTTCCTGGAGATGAGGAAGCCGGCCATGACGGGGAAGTAGATCTTGAGGTTGCGGACGTCGACGAGCGCCTCGCTCTCGGCGGACTGGCCGTTCCTCGCCGGTGCGACAGTCTCAGTTGCCATTCTTCGAAGGCCTCCCCTTCGTCACGTCCACCCAGCAGGCGGCGTAGTGGTTCTCTGCGACGATCTGCAGCGGCGGGTACTCTTCCTTGCACTGGTCGATGCGGAAGGTGCAGCGAGGGTAGAAGGAGCAGCCCGGCGGTAGACGGACCATGTCCGGCGGCGAACCCTCGATGGGCATGAGCTTCTCGCCCGCGGCCTGGTGGAGCTTGGGCACCGAGTTCAGCAGGCCCAGGGTGTAAGGGTGGCGGGGGTCTCCGTAGACGTTCTCGGCCGTTGAGGACTCGATGATCTTGCCGGCATACATGACCGCGACGCGGTCGGCGTAGCGCGCCACGACGCCGAGGTTGTGCGTGATGATGATCACCGCTGTCCCGAACTCGCGGCTGAGGCGGGCCATGACCTCCAGTACCTGCGCCTGAATCGTCACGTCCAGCGCCGTCGTCGGCTCGTCGGCGATGAGCAGCCTGGGGTTGCAAGCCATGGCCATAGCGATCATGACGCGCTGGCGCATGCCGCCGGAGAACTGGTGGGGGTAGTCGCTGATGCGGCGCTCGGCCTCGGCCACGCCCACCATCTCCAGGAGCTGGATGGCGCGGGCCGTGGCGGCCCCCCTGTCGAGCCTCAGGTGGAGCTCCAGCGCCTCCGTGATCTGCTTGCCGATGGTGAGCACCGGGTTGAGGGAGGTCATGGGCTCCTGAAAGACCATGGCGATGCGGTTGCCGCGCACCTTGCGCAGCTCATCGTCGTTGAGCTTCAGGATGTCGTCGCCGTCAAAGAGCACTTCACCGGTGACGATGCGGCCCGGCGGGATGGGGATGAGCCGAAGTAGGGAAAGGGCGCTCACGCTCTTGCCGCAGCCGCTCTCGCCCACCAGCGCCAGCGTCTCGCCCTCCTGGACGTCGTAGCTGATGCCGTCTACGGCCTTGACGACGCCCTCCTCCAGGTAGAAGTAGGTCTTGAGGTCCTTGACCTGTAGCAGTGCTGGCATTACTCCCCTCTCATCCCTAGGAGTGACGCTCGCTCGGGCGACGGACGGGCCGTTGTCCGGGTCGGTGAAGAGCAGCAAGGCTGGTGGGGAAGAGGAGACTCGAACTCCTACGCCTTGCGGCACATGATCCTAAGTCATGCTCGTCTACCAATTCCGACACTTCCCCTCTAGCGGCGCCGTTTCGCACCGCTTCCTCCCCACTTCTCGTTGTTGGTGAGCCGCCCAGGACTCGAACCTGGAACCGGGTGATTAAGAGTCACCTGCTCTACCATTGAGCTAGCGGCCCCTGCTTTACTTTAACCGCCGCGCTCCCCTAAAACAAAACGCCTCCGCAATGTCTCGGAAGCCGCCAGCGGCGGCAACGTAGCATAGGCCATAGGTGGTGTCAATAAGCTCACCCTCCTCCCCGATATACGCCGTCTACCCGCCCAGGGTTTGGCCCCAGAGGCTGTGCAATAATCGCCGCTGATGGCCAGCCCCCCTCTCCTCCTCATCCACGGCGCCGCTAACGGCGCCTGGGTCTGGGACGTCTGGCGCCGCCATCTGCAGCCTCTGGGCTGGGAGGTCAACGTCCTTGACCTGCGCGGCCACGGCCGCAGCCTGCCCGCCGACCTCGGCAGCACGACTATGGAGGACTACCTGAGCGACGTCGAGTCCGTAACGCCGCAGATCGTTGCCGCCCAGGGCCAGCACCCCGTCATCGGCGGCTGGAGCATGGGTGGCCTCCTGGCGATGATGTACGCCGCCGCCCACCAGGAGACGCCGGCCCTCCTCCTCTTCTCCCCCAGCCCGCCGCAGCAGGTCGCGGGCCGGGCGCCGCCTGACGAAGTGCGCCGGACGCCTTCGACCGTGTTCGGTCCGGAGCTCTACGGTCATCTACACGGACGACCCCGTCCGCTCTCGCGCCGCCCTGCACGACCTGGCTGACGAGGAGGTCGCCTCCGTCCTGGCGCGCAGCGCCGGCGCCGAGGAGAGCGGCATGGCGCGCCGCCAGCGCAAGCGCGGCGTCTCCGTCCCGCCTGGCTCCGTCCGCTGCCCGACGCTCATCGTCTACGGCGGGGCGGACAAGCAGTTCCCGACCGACGAGTGCCGCCGTCTTGCTCTTTATCTGGCGGCCGACAGCCTGGCCGTGCCGGGGGCCGGCCACTGGGGCGTCGTCTACGGCGAGCGCTTTGTCGCCGAGGCCGCGCCCAAAGTCGATACTTGGCTGCGGCGGGTCCCGGGCTAGCGTGTAGCGGGCCGTCGTCTCGAGTGCCCGTAGAGGCCCTTTCAATGCGCGCGGCAGCGTCTCGCCGGCACGCTAGTGCCTTGACGCCTGGCTGCGGCGAATGCTGTAGTACGCGCGAACAGAGGAGGAGGCTCGCCTTGGCCGCGGCGCGAACGGCTTTCATGGGTCTGGCGTGGCTCTTTGTTCTCGGCGTGGCCGTGCAGTTCTTCCTTGCTGGTCTCGGCCTGTCAGAGCTGGGCGGCGAGAGCATGGACCCGCACGAGGCCCTCGGCCACGCGCTCACCATCGTTAGCATCGTCCTCCTGCTACTCGCGGTTATCGGCCGCCTGGGGCGGCTGCTGATCGGTCTCAGCGTCGTCCTTTTCCTCCTTGTCTTCTTCCAGTCCCTCTGGGCGAACGAGGACCTCGATCCCATGGCGCTGCGCTCTCTTCACGTCCTCGGCGGCCTGGCTATCTTCGTCCTCGGGCATTACCTCGCCCAGCAGGCGACGCGCCTCGTTCGCGGCGAAGGCGCCGAAGGAGCGCGCGGTGGCGCTGGCGCGTAACGCCTTTCGCGTCGTCGCCTGGCTATTTCTCGTCGCCCTCGTCGTCCAGTTCTTCCTCGGCGGCCTCGGCACGCTCGGCGGTGAGAGCATCGACCCGCACAGACTCCTGGGCGCGACGGCGCTCACCCTCACACCGATCGCCATGCTCCTCCTGGCCGTCGCCGGCCACCTCGGCCGTGTCGTCATCGCCATGACCGCCGTGCTCGTCGCCTTCGTCATCCTGGAGACCGTCGTCGTTCAGGTCGACGTTTCTTGGCTGAAGGCGCTGCACGTGCCAAATGCCCTCATCGTCTTCGCCGTCGCTCAGGCTTTGGCGATGCGCGCTGGGCGAGGCGTCTGAGTCGCCGTGGCGGAGCGACCGCGCATCTTCGTCACGCGAGAGCTGCCCGGCGAGGGCCTCGACCGCCTGCGCCGGGCCGCCGACCTGACTGTCTGGCCGGAGCTCGACCCGCCGCCGGCGGCGGCGCTGCGCGCCGGCGCCGCCGGGGCCGACGGCCTCCTCACTCTCCTCACCGATCGCGTCGACGGCGACCTCCTGGACGCGGCGCCGAACGTGCGCATCGTCAGCAACATGGCCGTCGGCTACGACAACGTCGACGTCCCTGCCTGCACGCAGCGGCGCGTCCTCGTCACCAACACGCCCGGCGTCCTGACCGAGACGGTTGCGGATCTGGCCTTCGCCCTCATCCTCGCCTTTGCGCGCCGGATCGTCGAAGGCGAGAGGGCGGTGCGGCAGGGCGACTGGCCCGTCTGGCGGCCGGCCTGGCTTCTGGGCCGCGACGTGAACGGCGCCACGCTGGGCATCGTCGGCCTCGGCGCCATCGGCCTCGCCGTGGCGCGGCGAGCGCGCGGCTTCGGCATGCCGCTGCTCTACTGGTCGCGCCACCGCAAGCCGGAGGTCGAGGCGGAGCTCGGCGTGCAGTGGCGGTCTTTGGACGACCTCCTGCGCCAGGCCGACTTCGTCAGCCTGCACGTGGCGCTGACGCCGGAGACGCGCAACCTCATGGGCGCGCGCGAGCTGGCGTTGATGAAGCCCGACGGCGTCCTCGTCAACACGGCGCGCGGCGGCGTCGTCGACCAGGCGGCGCTAGTGCGAGCGCTGATCGAGCGCCGCATCGGCGGCGCCGCGCTGGACGTCTACGCCGTCGAGCCGCTGCCGGCAGAGGATCCGCTATTACAACTGCATAACGTTCTCCTTGCGCCGCATGTCGGCAGCGCAACGATCGAGACGCGGACGAAGATGGCGGACCTGGCCGTCGCGAATCTGGAGGCCTTCTTTCGAGGCGAGCGTCCGCCCTGCTGCGTGAACCCGGATGTGTTGACATAAGGGGCGTCAGTTTGCTTGACGAAGGCGCTTCTCCGTGTGGTAGCATGCCTGCGGTCGTGCTAGACGGGGAGCTAGCGATGCCCTGTACCCGCAACCCGCTATAGCGGGGTCGAATTCCCGCTCGAGGTCTAGGCATACGGGGACTGCTCAAGCAACGTGGCGATGAAGGCTGGGCCCTACGCGGCGAGGGGCTGCGAACCCCGTCAGGTCCGGAAGGAAGCAGCGGTAAGTAGATTCCCTTGGGCGCCGTGGGAACACCTGGCCTGAGCCGGCGAGCGGCGGCAAGCCCGAATCCGGGTCGACAGCGGGTGCACGACCACTCTTGGGGCCGGACGCGAGCGGCCGTCCGTTAGCCTTAAGGAGGAGGCTGTTTGACGTATTGGCTGGAAGGCGCGCCCGTCCGACCACAAGCCCGTCAAAGCCAACTAGTCCCGCACCTCTACCTCAACCTTATCAGCTCAACTAGGGCTCGCCTCCGTCTTTCGCTCTTCCTCTGCCTCGCCTTTGCCGGCCTGCTTGGCTTCATCGTCTTCCCGCCGCGGCGTCTCGTCATCAGCGCCGACAATGGCGTTAGCGTCCTCGTCAGCCGCGAGACGGACGTGGCGTCCCTCCTCGAGTCGGCGGGCGTCCAGCGGGAGGCGGGCGACGTCCTGCTCCGCTCCGGCGACCAGATCAAGGTCGAGCGGGCCGTGCCTGTGGTCGTCGAGGTCGATGGCCGCGCCCTCGCCTGGCGGACGCGCGCCGAGACCGTGCAGCAACTCCTCGACGAGCTGGCGGTTAGCGTCAGCCCTTACGACACGCTCCTCTACAACAGCATCGAGGTCAGCGCCACGGACGCGCTCTACCCAAGCCCGATCAGCCTCGCGTCGCTGGCCGGCTTCGGCGTATTCAACCGCGCCGGGAGCCAGCCCGAGGGCGTCGTCCTCAGCGTTGTGCGCGCCGTGCCCCTGACGATCGTCGAGGACGGCCGGGCGATGCCGATCCAGTCCAGTCGTCCCACCGTCGAGATGGCGCTGCAGGACGCCGGCATCCGCCTCGGCCCCGCTGACGAGGTCTACCCCGCCGCTTCGACGGCCGTGACCGCCGGCCTGCAGGTGGAGGTGAAGCACGCCAAGGCGATCAGCCTGCGCGTGGGCGGCAGCACCAACGTCATCTACACGCAGCAGGACACGCTGCAGGCCGCCCTGGCCGAGATCGGCCTCTTCCTCGGGCCGGAGGACAGGGTGGAGCCGGCGCTGGACGCGACGGTGACCAACGACATGACGGCGCGCCTCGTCCGGGTCAGCGGCCGCCAGCTCATCGAGCGCCGAGACGTGCAGCGCCGCACCGTCTTCCGGCCCGACGCGGCCCTCGCCGCCCTGGACTCGCGCATCGTCAAGGGCCACGACGGCGTCCGCTTCCACGAGTCCCGCATCGTCATCGAGGACGGCGTCGAGGTGGAGAAGACGCTGGTGAAGGAGTGGTTCGATCCGGAGCCCGCCGACAACGTCATCTACTACTCCACCGCCTCCATCGAGGCCGTGGGCTTCTCGCCGGACAACCTAAGCGTCGCCCGCACGGAGCGCATGTACGCAACCTGGTACAACGCCGCCAGCGCCGGCAAGGCGTCGACCGACCCCGGCTACGGCATCACCGCCTCGGGAGTACCCGTCACGCGCGGCATTGTTGCCGTCGATCCGAAGGTGATACGATTAGGCACTCGCCTCTACATCCCCGGCTACGGCTTCGCCGTCGCCGGCGACACCGGGGGCGGCATCATCGGCAACATGGTCGACCTCGGCTATGCCGACGGAGAGCCGGTCGATTGGCGCACGGGGTGGGTTGAAGTCTACATCCTCGGTCCCTGAGCGAGCCCGCCGCCGCTCCTCGCGCCCTCGCCGGCCCCGCGGCCTACGCGAAGCCGGCGTCAAGCCCGCGAAAGCCCTCGGCCAGCACTTCCTCACCGACACGGGCGTCGTCGGGCGCATCGTCGCCGCGGCCGAGCTGACGCCGGACGACGTTGTCGTCGAGGTCGGACCCGGCCTCGGCGTCCTCACGGAGCGTCTGGCGGCCGCCGCCGGGCGCGTCATAGCCGTCGAGCTGGACCGGCGCCTCGCCGAGCGCCTGCAGGCCCGATTCGCCGGCACCAACGTGACCATCGTCCAGGGCGACGTCCTGGCCCTGCGGCCGGAAGCGCTTCTGGCTGCCGCCGGCCTGGCGCCTGAGGCGCCCTACTGCGTCGTCGCGAACCTGCCCTACAACATCGGCGCCGCCGTCTTGCGCCACTTCCTTGAGGCCGACCACCCGCCGCGCTTCCTCGTCGTCATGCTCCAGCGCGAGGTCGCCGCCGCGATCGCGGCCGCGCCGGGCAAGCTCTCGCTCCTCGCCGTCTCCGTCCAGGTGTACGCCCAGCCCCGGCGCCTGTTCAACGTCGCCGCGAAGGCGTTCTACCCGCCGCCGAAGGTCACCTCCAGCGTCCTGCGCCTGGACGTGCGGCCGCAGCCGCTGGTGCCGGCGGCGGAGCGCGACCGCTTCTTCGCCGTGCTGCGCGCCGGCTTCAGCGCCCCGCGCAAGCAGCTGCGCAACGCCCTCGCCCAGGGTCTGCGTCGGCCACCCGCGGCGGTCGAGGGCGCAATCGAGGCCGCCGGCGTGCGGCCGACGTTGCGGCCGCAGGAGCTGGGCATCGACGACTGGCTGCGTCTCGCCCGCGCGCTGGGAGGCTAGCGTGGCCGTCGAGCTGCTGGCGCCGGCCAAGGTCAACCTCGCCCTGGAGGTCACGGGCCGCCGCCCCGACGGCTACCACGACCTGGTCAGCGTCGTCCAGACCATCGACCTCGCCGACCGCGTGCTGCTCGACCTCGCCCCTTCCATCGAGATCGAGGTCACGGGGGAGAAGACCCTCGGCGTGCCGCTGGAAGGCCCGCGCAACCTCGCCTATCGGGCGGCCGTGGCCCTGGCGGCGGAGGCGGGCGACAGCGACCTCGGCGCCCGCATCGAGCTGACGAAGTCGGTGCCGGCCGGCGTGGGCCTTGGCGGCGGCAGCAGCGACGCGGCGGCCGTGCTGCGCGGCCTCAACCGCCTCTGGCGCCTGGACCTTCCCGCAGAGGCGTTGGCGCGCGTCGCCGCCGGCGTTGGCTCGGACGTGCCGTTCTTCCTTGCCGGCGGCACCGCGTTCGTCACGGGCCGCGGCGACCATGTGGAGGCCTTGCCGGACCTGGGGTCAGCCTCGTTCACGGTCTTCGTCTCCGACATCGAGCTCGAAGACAAGACGCGGCGCATGTACGCCTCGCTGACGCCGGCCGACTTCAGCGACGGCCGGCGCGCCCGCGTCCTCGCCGAGTCGCTGCGCCGCGGCCTGCCGCTCGCCGAGGCCGACCTCGTCAACGCCTTCGACCGCCACATCGGCGAGGCCGCGCCGCCGCTCGGCCGCGCGATGGCGACCTGTCGCGAAGCCGGCGTCGCCGTGTTCGCCTGCGGCAGCGGCCCCGGCTTCTTCACGCTGGATGAGGTCTCCGGCCTACTCCTGCGCGAGCTGGAGCACGAGTGGGGCGTCACGGCCGTCGCCTGCCGCGCCCTGAGCCGCGCCGAATCGCTGGCCCTGCGAGAGGTCTGACGTGGCGGAGGTCTTCGCCGGGTTCGTCGCCGGCTACGTCCTCGCCCTCCTGTCGACGCCCGTGCTGGCCTTCGTCCTCCTTCGCCTGCGCGCCGAGGGCGGCCTCTTCGGTCGCCTGCTGCCGGCCGGCGTCTCCGCCATCTCGGTGGGCGTCCTCGTCCACGGCGCGCTGTTCGTCTTCTGGACCGGCCTCGGCATCGTCCTCGGCCTCGTCCTCCTCGCAATGCGCGACGCCAGCGGCGCCGTGGGCAGCCGGAACGGCGCCTTCAGCCTTTTCGTCGCCGCCCTGGCGCTCGCTCTCGTCGCGCCGCTGGTTGTCCTTCTGCCTGCCTTCCGACGCCTCGTCCTCGCCGGCGCGCTGCTCGTCGTCCTCGTCTTTGGCTGGCTGATGCCCTACCTGGCCGAGTGGAGCAGCTTCGAGTCGTGA
>DATBWN010000207.1:0-15769 GCA_036514755.1 Dehalococcoidia bacterium
CGCGCCGGACGAGAGCGTCGCGTCCGAGCCGGGCGCGCTGACGATCGTGAAGGTGCACAGCGTCCCGCCCACGGCCACGCCACCGGTCCCGAGCAACCGAGAGGTAATCGTCGTCGCCGAGTCCACTTCGGGACTCGGATCGCCGGCGGTTGCCGTGACGCTCCCCGCGGGCGGCGGGTACTGGGCCGTCGCCCGCTCGCTCAGGAGGAACACCCCCGCGAGAGCGAACACCAAAATGCTTATGCCTTTGAGTCTTTCCATGATGCCTCCTTGGGCGGCTAGCCCTCACCGATTGAGACCGGCGGCTTGTACGGCGATGATCGAGGGAGAGGTTGCCTGTATCTTCGGCGGGCTGGGGCCTTTCTGGAGTGCCCTTCGGCCTTCTGGGCGTCGGCCGTTCGGCGTAGTCCGCGAACGATGGCGCCCCCTTACGTCGACGCCTTACGAATGTTGCGGGTGCGGAAAGGAGGGAGGATGCGTCGTCGCCGGCGAGGACCGTACAGCCTTCTGACAGTCGTCTCGTTGACCTTCGCCGTCCTGGCGTCAGCGTGCCAGCCAGGCGACGACGGCCGCCTGACGCTGACGCTCCACTCGCGGCAGGGCGCGACGGCCCGCCTGAGCGTGGTCGTGGCCGAGACGCCGGACCAGCTGGAGCAGGGCCTGGCGGGAAGGACGGGGCTGCCGCGCGATACGGGCGTGCTCTTCGTCATCGACCGGCGCGGCGCCGGCTTCTGGATGAAGGACGTCGCCTTCCCGCTCTCGGTGGCCTTCATCTCCGAGTGCGGCGAGATCGTCGCCATCGCGGACATGGAGCCCTACTCGCTGCAGCTCCACGACACGGAGCTGCCCTATCGCTTCGGCCTGGAGGTGAACCGCGGCTGGTTCAGCGAGCACGCCATCGGCGTCGGCGACGGCGCCGCCTTGCCGCGGAGGCTCAGGCGTCCCGGCTGCCCCTGAAGGCGCCGCAGGTTCGCCGCCGCGAACGGCCTATGCCGCAAGGACGATTGTCGCGGGCGCTTTCAGCGGTTCAGGCTTGATCTTGGCAACCGAGAATAACGACAAAGCAGAGGAGGAAGCGTCGATGATTTCTACCGTCACGTCAACGACCGTATCCACCATCACCAGCGTGGCTCTGGCGGCGACACTCAGCCTCGTCGCGGTGCTTCTCTTGATCGGCTTTCTCGTCTCGAAGGAGCTGGCGAGCAGCGGCAAGCATCCGCGGCTCCAGCTCTTCAGCCGGGTCTTGAACGTCGCCATCTACCCGCTGCTGGCCGTCTTCGCGGTCATCGTCGCCAACCGGATGATCCAGGTCCTCTAGGCTCCGCCCGGAGCACTCCCAGGGCCTCACCAGCGCGTGAGGCCCTTTCGATACCTAGACCAGGCCGGGACCGACCAGGAACGGCGCCACCAGGAAGAGCGTGATGTTGGTTATCCCGTGCGAGACCGTAACGCCGACCAGCGACCCGGTGCGCCGCACCACCACCGCGAAGAGCCAGCCAACGGCGAAGACGAACGCCACGTCCAGCGCCGAGTGATAGCCCAGGTGCAGCACGGCAAAGATCGCCGAGACGTAGATGAGGTTCCAGCGGCCCAGCGTATCCCGCGTCGCGGACTGCATGATGCCGCGGAAGATGAACTCCTCCACGAAGCCCGTGCCAACCAGCAGCACGACGGCCGGTAGCAGCGCCTCTCGCAGGGAGAAGCTCTCGATGAGGGGCGTCGGCCGGAGGATCAAGTACTCGGCGATGCCGAAGAGGAAGCCCGCCATGCTCACGCCGACCTGCAGCGGCAGATTGCTCAGCCGCAGGCCAAGGTCCGACCGGGAGAGGCGTAGCGTCCGGGCCACGGCGAGGGCGCCCGCGAGGAGGGGGCCGGCGATGATCAGGTACCAGTACACGACGCTCACCTCGCCGAGGGGCATGGAGAGGCTGAGGATGCGGATCAGGGGCGCCAGGCAGAGCGCGACGAGGAGCCGGAAGAGCCGCTCCTCTGTGACGCGGCAGGCCTGCACGATGAGGGCCGTTAGCAGGACGGCGTGGACGCTGATGCCCGCCCGCGGGTCCACCGCTTCCGTGACCGCCTCGCCGAGGGCGATGGCCGCCAGGCCGATGGCCGCCGTCAGGACGACCGCCGGCGAGAAGCGCGTGCCGGTCGGCTGCTGGGCTGGGGCCTCCCATCGGCGGCTCCCGTCGGCTGGATGGTCCCAGGCCTCGCCCGCCAGCCTGTTCGTCGCGAAATCTAGAGCTCGTCTCCTGAACACCGGTATGTCCTCCTGCTTTAGAAAACCTTCGGACGCTCGCGAAACATGAGCGGCAAAGTCGTCGATCTTCTGCTTCTGGCTGCGGGTGGCGCCCTGCTGGTGCTGATAGTGGCGCTGGGGCCGCCGCTGGCCGGGCTGCGCGCCGTCCTCGGGCTCGCCTTCGTTCTCTTCTGTCCGGGCTACTCGCTCGTTGCCGCCCTGTTCCCTCGTCGACGTGAGCCGCAGCCCGTCGAGAGGATGGCCCTGGGGTTCGGCCTCAGCCTGGCCGTCGTCCCCCTCATCGGCTTAGCGCTGAACTACAGCCCATGGGGCGTTCGCGTCTGGCCGCTGATTGGGTCGCTGGGGGCGTTCGTCGCGGCGTGCGCCGCTGTCGCGGCTTTTCGCCGCCTGCGCTTGCCGGCCGGCGAGGCCTTCCAGTTTTCGGTCCCGGCGGCGCTGGCGCCTCCCCGGCGCCTAAGCCTATTGTCGGCCGCCGCCGCCGCGACATTAACAGCCGCCCTGCTGGCCCTCGGCGTCGCGGCCTACTTCGCCGGTGCCGCGCCGGGCCGCGCCGAGAAGTTCACCGAGTTCTACGTCCTGGCCGCCGGCGGGAGGGCAGCCGCCTACCCGCTGAGCCTTCAGCTCGGCGAGGAGGCGAGGCTGCGACTGGTCGTGACGAACCGCGAAGGCGAGGCAGCCGCCTACCGCATCGAGTCGAGACTCGAGGCTAACGCCGCGTCCGCGCCGCTCACTATCGGCCTCGATGACGGCCGGTCGGCGGAGCTGCCGGTCAGCATTCAACCCTCGACGGCCGGCACAGGCCAACGGCTGGAGCTCCTCCTCTTCAAGGACAACGACGCGACCCCCTACCGCTCCTTGCACCTCCGCCTCGACGTGGCCGCGCCGCCCGCCCCGCCGGCGGTCGCTGAGGCCGCCGTCGCCTCGGCGCCTGAGCTCGAGACCGACGCCGCGCAGGCGGCGCCGCCCGCGCCTGCTATCGCACCGGCCCTGCTCGTGACGCCGGAGGGCCTGCTGCACGTCGTCCAGCCCGGCGAGGCCCTGTCCGCTATCGCCAGCCAGTACGGCATCTCGCTCCCAGCCCTCATCAGCCTGAACGGCCTCGCCGCCGACGCCGGCGTGCCCCCCGGCGAGCGCCTGGTCGTGCCCGGCGTCTCCTACACCGTAGTGGCCGGCGACACGCTGTGGGGCATCGCCAACCAGTACAGCGTGAGCCTCGCCGCCCTCATCGCCGCGAATCGGCCCGCCGACCCGGGCTTGATCGTCGTCGGCCAGGTGCTGGCCATTCCCCTCGAGACCCCGCAATGATGAAACCTGGCATCTTCATCGATCCGGCATGAGCGCGCCTTACGACGCGGTCGTCGTGGGCGCAGGCCCGGCCGGGTCGGCCACCGCGCGCGACGTCGCCGCCGCGGGTCACAGCGTGCTGCTCCTGGAGGAGCACGCCCTCATCGGCGAGCCGCTGCACTGCTCCGGCCTGGTGACGCCGCGCACCCTGGTCATGGCCGGGGCGAGCGACGCCATCGTCCTCAACGAGATCAACGGCGCCTTCGTCAACCTCGCTTCCGGCGCCTGCCTGCCCATCGGCGGCTCCGGCCTCTACGCCAAGGCCATCGACCGCGTCGCCCTGGACCGCGAGCTGGTCGACCAGGCGCAGAGCCGGGGCGCCCGCCTGAGGACGGGCAGCAAGCTGGTGGCGATCGAGCGCAGAGGCAGCCTGCTCCGCCTGGGCATCCTCCGGCGCGGCAGGCAGGAGACGGTGGAGACGCGCCTGCTCATCGGCGCCGATGGGGCGCAGTCGCGCGTGGCGCGCTGGCTGGGCGCCCGGCCGGCCACGAGCGAGGCCGTGGTCGGCGTCAGCGTCGAAGCGAAGCTCGCGCCGCGCCGCGACGACCACGCGGAGGTCTTCATCGGCAACGAGGTCGCGCCGGGCTTCTTCGGCTGGCTCATCCCCCTGGGCAACGGCACCGTCCGCGTCGGCGTCGCCACCAACAACGGCCACCGGCCGATCCACTACCTCAGGAGCATGATCGAGACGTTCCCGGCGCTGTTCGCCGGCGCCGAGTTCGGCCGCCTCTTCGGCGGCGTCATCCCGCTGACGCTGGTCCGCCGGCCCTTCGCCGACAACGTGCTGCTCGTCGGCGACGCGGCTGGCCAGGTGAAGCCGACCTCTGGCGGCGGCATCTACGCCAGCCTGGTCGGCGCCGGCCACTGCGCCCGCGTCGCCGGCGAGGCCCTGCGACAGGACGACCTCTCCGCGCGCTTCCTGCGCCGCTACCACGTCGGCTGGCAGGGTGAGATGGGCGAGGAGTTCGCGCGCATGGAGGACCTGCGCCGGATCTTCCTCAGCCTCAGCGACGCGGAGCTCGAGCGGATCGCGCGGCTCCTCGGCTCCCCCCGCCTGCGACGGCTCATCGCCCGGGAGGGAGACATCGACTACCCGTCACCGCTCCTCCTGCAGCTCGTGCGGTTGAGGCCGGCGCTGCTGTCTTTCGTTCGCATCGGCCTGCGCTTCCCCTGGCATCGCCTGCTGCGATAGACGCGAGAAGGCGAGGCATAGGCCGAAGAGTCAATACGCTGCGGCGACAAACCTCTCGAATACTCACATAGGCTCAGGAGTTCCCACTTTCCGCTCTTCGCTTGCGTTGTGAGGGCTGCTCAGAAGGCGCAGCCTGGCCAACGCTCTAGCCCCCGACAACGTCGGGGCAGCCTGGTGCATGTAGTGCCCGACAGACCCAAAGCCCGAAGCACGGCGAGGCTCTTCAGGTGGCTCGCCGCCGGCCTGGCGGTGGGCGTCGCCCTCGCTATAGCCGTGGAAGCCGCCCAGCTCTACCGCGCCTACGCGGCCATGAGCGACGGCAGATCGAGCCTCGAAGCCGCCGGCGACCGGCTCCTCGGCGGCAACGGCCTCGACCTCCAGCAGGCCGAGCTCGACCGCGTCTCCGCCGACCTGCGCGCCGCCGAGGCGGACTTCGGGCAGGCAGCCGGCATCCTCAACGCCGACCCGCTCCTGCGGCTGGCCGGCCACGTCCCCTGGGCGGACCGGCAGGCCGAGGCCGTCGTCCGCCTGGCCGACATCGGCAGGCGCGGCGCCGCCATCGGCCTCGACTCGGTCGAGGCATTGAGGGCGGCGCAGCGCGTGCGCGACAGCGAAGGCGGCGCCCTCGCCGAGAAAGCGGTCTCCCTTCTCGATGCGGTCCATCCCTACGTGCTGAGCGTCCAGGCCCAGCTGTCGGCGGTCACGGCCCTGCGGAGCGAGATCGACGCCGACGCGCTCGTCGCCCCGCTCGGCGACACAGTGTCGGCGCTGGACGACCGGCTCATGGCGGTAACGCAGCGCGTCCAGGACTACGAGCACGCCCGCAGCCTCGCTCCCGCGCTCCTGGGCTATGAAGGGCAGCGGACCTACCTGGTGCTCACCCAGGACAACACGGAGCTGTTCGCCAGCGGCGGCCTGATCTCCGTCTACGGCCTGCTCACCCTGGACGCAGGCAGGATCAGCCGCCTGTCGTTCACGGACGTCGGGCAGCTGCTGCGCGCCTGGCAGAGCGGCGCGCCGGCGTACATTTCGCCGCCGCCGCCCCTGCAGCGCTACCTCCTGCGCGACTGGAGCTGGAACCTGGGGACGTCCAACTGGTCGCCCGACTTCCCCACGGCGGCGCGCCAGGCCCAGTTCTTCCTCGAGACGGAGGGCGGCGGCCGCGTCGACGGCGTCATCGCCATCAACTTCATCACCGTCGAGGTGCTGCTGAAGGCCCTCGGCCCGCTGGAGATGCCCGACTACGGCGTCACCCTCCGGCCGGAGAACGCCACGGAGGTCATCCTGGAGCAGACGCACAACGCCCGCGGCGAGCGGGAGGGCAAGCACACGTTCGTGGCTAAGGTCGCCGGCGAGATCCTCGACCGCGTCCTCAGCGCCGACGCCGCGCGCTGGGGCTCGCTGCTACAGGCCTTCCAGGGCCTCATCGACCAGAAGCAACTCTTCGTCTACCTGAACGAGCCCGACCTCCAGCGCCACGCGCAAGCCCTGGGCTGGGCAGGCGAGGTCAAGAGCGAGGCCGGCGACTACCTCATGCTCGTCGACACGAGCGTCCACAGCACGAAGCTCAACCTCGTCGTCGAGCAGTCGATCGACGTCACCGTCGGCCTCGACGAAGGCGGCAACGCCGCTCACCTGGTCACGGTGCGCTACCACAACGCCCTGCCGCAGTGGGCGGAAGGCAAGAGCGAGGCGCTGCTGGCCCAGATGCTCGGCGGCCTCTACGGCGGCTACGTCCGCCTCTTCGCGCCGCGGGACAGCGCCTTCCAGAGCCTCCTCAGGGACGGCTCCGAAGCGGGCCTGCAGGACATGGGCGAGGAGGCCGGCAAGGCCTGGTTCGGCAGCTACCTGGCGCTGCCGGCCGGCCGCCAGGCGAGCCTCACCTTCGCCTACCTGACGCCTCGCATGACGTCGAGCCGCGGCGCCGCCGTCGAGTACCGGCTGGTCCTGCAGAAGCAGTCCGGGACGCGGGCCATACCCGTGACCATCCGGCTGCGGCTTCCCGCGGGCATGATCGCGTCCCGCCTCGTGCTGGACGGCCGGCAGCTGCCCACCGACGCGCTGGTCCTGAAGACCGACCTCCTGACGGACCGCGAGGTCGTGCTGACCCTGAGGCGGAGCTGAGATGCAGGCAGTCATCCTCGCCGGCGGCCTCGGCACGCGGCTGGGCGACCTGACCGAGAGCCTCCCGAAGCCCATGGTCGACGTCCACGGCAAGCCCTTCCTCGAGTACGAGCTCGCCCTGCTCAGGGAGCGCGGCGTCACGGACGTCGTCCTCTGCCTCGGCCACCTGGCGGAGGGGATCATGGGCCACTTCGGGGACGGTAGCCGCTTCGGCCTGCGCATCGCCTACAGCGTAGAGATCGGCTGCCTGCTGGGCACAGCCGGCGCCGTGAAGCAGGCGGAGCCGTTGCTGGACGGCGTCTTCTTCCTGACCTACGCCGACTCTTACCTCCGCGTCGACTATGGGGCGGTTCTGAGCGCGCTGCGACGCTGCGGCGGCCTCGGCCTGATGGTCGTGTACCGCAACGAGGACCGTTACGAACGCAGCAACGTCGTCGTAGAGGACGGGCGCGTCCGCGTCTACGACAAGGAGCGCGCGGCCACGGGTATGGATTACGTCAACTTCGGCGTCTCGGCGCTGCGAAAGGAGGCGGTGACGCTCGTCCCGGCGGGCGTGCCGTACAGCCAGGAAGCCTGGTACCAGGCCCTCATCCGCGACCGCCGGCTGGCCGCCTTCGAGGCGAGCGAGCGGTTCTACGAGGTGGGTTCGCCGGAAGGCCTGGCGGAGTTTCGCCGCCTGGTGGCGGAAGGAGCCCTGCCGTGATCGTCACGCGCACGCCGCTACGCATACCCCTGGGGGGCGGCGGCACCGACCTGCCGTCCTACTACCGCTGCTACGGCGGCTTCCTCGTCAGCGCCGCCATCAACAAGTACGTCTACATCACCGTCAACAAGCGCTTCGAGGACAGCATCCGCGTCAGCTACGCCCGGACGGAGATCGTCGACTGCGTCGAGCAGATCGAGCACCCCATCGTCCGCGAGGCGCTGAAGCTCCTGGGGGTGGAGCGCGGCCTCGAGATCGTGTCGATGGCGGACCTGCCGTCCAACACGGGGATGGGCAGCTCCGGCAGCTTCACCGTCGGCCTGCTGCAGGCGCTGCACTGCCTCAAGCGCGAGACGGCGCCGCCGCAGCAGCTGGCGGAGGAGGCGTTCCACGTCGAAGCCGAGGTCCTGGGCGAGCCCGTGGGCAAGCAGGACCAGTACATCGCCGCCTTTGGCCGCATAACCGCCCTGGAGATCGACCCGGACGGACACGTGGAGGCGGCGCCGCTGGAGCTGCAGGAGGAGGTCATCGAGCAGCTGGAGAGCGACGCGATGCTCTTCTACACCGGCATCCAGCGGCCGGCGAGCGAGGTGCTCGGCGACCAGCAGCAGGCCTTGAGCGAGGGCCAGGCGGACGTCGCCCAGTCGCTCCACGCCATCAAGGCCATCGGCCGGGAGGTGGCGGGCGCCCTCCAGGCCGGCGACCTGCCGCGCTTCGGCGAGCTCCTCCAGGCGCACTGGGAGGCGAAGAAGCGGACCTCGACGAAGATCAGCACGTCCGAGGTCGACCGCTGGTACGCGCTGGCGCGAGAGAACGGCGCCGTGGGCGGCAAGCTCATGGGCGCCGGCGGCGGCGGCTTCCTGATGTTCTACTGCCCGAACCACGACAAGGCCCGGCTCCGACAGGCCATGAGCGCGGAGGGGCTGAGAGAGATGCGCTTCGCCGTCGACAACGACGGCTCGAAGGTGATCGTCAACGTTTAGCATGAGACGGGCTATCTTCCTCGACCGCGACGGCGTGATCAACGCCACCCTCTGGAACCCAGCCGAGTCGGCGATGGACTCGCCCTACAGGCTGGAGGACTTCCGGCTGCTGCCGCGCGTCGCCAACGCGGTCCGGCTCGTAAACGAGCTGGGGTTCCTCGCCGTCGTCATCTCCAACCAGCCGGGCGTCGCCAAGGGCAAGTGCAGCCCCGCCTTCCTGGACGCGGTCGACCGCAGGATGGTGCGCGCCCTGGCCGGCGCGGGCGCCCGCCTGGACAGCGTCTACTACTGCCTCCACCACCCCAAGGCCCGCGTCGCGGCGCTGCGCGTCGATTGCGAGTGCCGCAAGCCGAAGCCGGGCCTGCTCCTGCGCGCCGGCCGCGACCTCGACATCGACCTGCGAGCGTCTTACATGGCCGGCGACAGCGAGCGCGACGTCACGGCAGGTATTGCAGCCGGCTGCAAGGCGATCTTAGTCGGCGACGGCCCGCTGCCGCCCGCGAGCCCCCACCTGCGCGCCCGCGACCTCCTCGACGCCGTCGAGCAGGTCGCCAAAGAAAGTCACGAAGAAAGAGCGATGGTGATCCGAAGATGAATGGTCACTCGTCCTACACGAGCAGGTTCCTGGAGCTAGTGGCCGACGTGGCCGAGAGCATCGACCGCGACGAGGTGGACAGGATGGCCGCCATCCTCTGCCGGCTGCGCGAGCGGGGCGGCCGCCTCTTCGTCGTCGGCGTCGGCGGCGGCGCCGGACACGCCTCGCATGCCGTCAACGACTTCCGCAAGCTCTGCGGCATCGACGCCCTCTCGCCCCTGGACAATGTCTCCGAGCTCACGGCCCGGATCAACGACGACGGCTGGGAGAGCTGCCTCGTCGACTCCCTCAAGACCTCCCGCATCTCCGCGCGGGACGCCCTCTTCGTCTTCTCCGTCGGCGGCGGCTCCCGCGACCGCGGCCTGTCTTTGAACGTCGTCGCGGCCGTCGAGCACGCGAAGGAGGTAGGCGCCCAGGTCGTCGGCATCGTCGGCCGCCGGGAGGGGACGACGGCGGCGCTCGGCGACTGCGTCATCGTCCTCGACTGCTGCCCCACCGACCTGATGACGCCGCTGGTGGAGGGATGGCAGGCGGTGCTCTGGCATCTCCTGGTCTCCCACCCCCTGCTCGGGCTCAAGCCCGGGACCTGGGAGAGCATGCTCTCGAAAGCCACGAATCCACGCAAGGAGTGATGAAATGCCGATAACCCTACCCTCAGCCCAGCCCCGACCCGCCGGCCGCAACGGCGCGACAGGCCTTCGCGTCAAGGTCTTCGCCGACGGCGCGAGCACGGAGCAGATTCTCAGCCTGGCCGACGACGCCCTCGTCGCCGGCTTCACGACGAACCCGACCCTCATGCGGGCGAGCGGCGTCACGGACTACCGCGCCTTCGCCGACGAGCTCCTCCACCGCGTGAGGCGGAAGCCCATCTCCTTCGAGGTGGGGGCCGACGAGGCGGAGGAGATGTACTACCAGGCGCGCGAGATCGCCTCCTGGGGCGCCAACGTCTACGTCAAAGTCCCGGTGACGAACACGCGCGGCGAGTCGATGATCCCCGTCGCCGGGCGGCTGAGCCAGGAAGACGTTCACGTCAACGTGACCGCCGTCTTCACCCCGGCCCAGGTGGCGGAGGCCGTGGCCGCCCTGGAAGGCGGCGCGCCGAGCATCGTCTCCGTCTTCGCCGGCCGCATCGCCGACACCGGCCGCGACCCTGTCCCGCTCATGAAGGCGGCCGTCCGCGCCGCGGCGCGCGTCCCCAGCGTCGAGGTGCTCTGGGCCAGCTCGCGAGAGGTCCTCAACCTCTACCAGGCAGAGGCCGCCGGCTGCCAGATCATCACGCTGACGCCCGACCTGCTGGCGAAGGTCCGCCTGCGCCGCAAGGGCCTGCTCGACTACTCGTTGGAGACGGTGAGGATGTTCCACGCCGACGCCAAGGCTATCGGCGAGATCTTCCCTCGCGAGCGGACGAAGAAGGCAGCGTGAGAAGGCGTCGTCCGAGCGCGAAAGCCGGGGCCGGCCAGTGTCTCTGAGGCTCCCTCAGGCCATCTCGATCCAGCCCAGGCGGTCGGTCGGCGAGCGGCTGGCCGTCGCCATCGACCGCGCCCAGTCGTTCCTGCGGCCGCGCACGCCGTTCACGGCTTTGAACACCGTCTGGCGTCACATCGATAGGGAGGCGTCCAGCCTCCTCGACGTCGGCTGCGGCCGCGGCGAGCCGATGCGCTTCCTGGCCGGCAAGCTGCGCCTCTCCAGCACCGGCATCGACATCTTCGCGCCCTACCTGCGCGAGTGCCAGCGCGGCCGCCTGCACGGCCAGTACGTCTTGGGCGACGTGCGCCGCCTCCCCTTCCGGCGGAAGAGCTTCGACGTAGTCCTCTGCATGGAGGTCCTGGAGCACCTCTCGGAGGAGGAGGGAGCACAGCTTATCGAGACCCTCGAGCGCCTGGCGCGCCGCCAGGTCATCTTCACGACCCCGGTCGGCGACTGGGACCAGCACGAGTTCGACGACAACGTCTACCAGGCGCACCAGCGCATCTGGGCGCCGGCGGAGATGAAGGAGCGGGGCTACCGCGTCTGGGGCCAGGGCCTGCGCAACCTGGGAGGCTTGTCCGGCATCCAGTCGCCGCTGCCGCTGCTGCTGCGGCCTCTGGTGGACGTGCTCTGGGTGCTGGCCGGGCCGATCAGCCACTCTCGCCCGGAGCTGGCCGGAAACATGGTCTGCATCAAGAACCTCGGGCGGGAGGCGACGTGAGCTCACCTCCTATCTCGAAGGCGCGCGAGGCCGTGGCCGGCGGGCTTCCCCGGCACCTGGGGCTCGCCCGGCGCCACCCGCTGTTCGCGAACTCCTTCTTCCTCTGGAGCAGCGCCGGCATCGGCGCGCTGTCCGGCTTCGCCTTCTGGACGCTGGCGGCGCGCTGGTACGGCAGCAGCGAGATCGGCCTCGCCTCGGCCGGCCTGGCCGGCTGGAGCCTCCTGGCCATGCTCACGCACCTCGGCCTCGGCATCGGCATCGTCCGCTTCCTGCCGGACGAAGCTGGCCGGGAGGCTCAGCTCATCAACACCTGCCTCGTCCTGACCGTCGGGGCCGCCGCGGCCGCCTCGATAGTCTTTCTGGGCGGTCTGGGCATCTGGGCGCCCGACCTCGCCTACCTCCGGGCGCGGCCGCTGGAGAGCCTGGCCTTCGTCCTCTTCGTAGTCGCCGGCGCGGCGTCCGTGATCCAGGACAAGGCCTGCCTGGCGGTGCGCGACGCCAGCTACATCGCGACGAAGACGGCGCTCGTCCAGTTGCTGCGCGTGGTCCTGCTCGTCGCGTTCTCCGCGATCGCCGGTGCCTTCAGCATCGTGGCCGCCGCGGGCTTCGCCAGCGTCTTCGGCTTCCTCGTCGGCTTCGCCTTCCTGCGACGGGCGTTGCCTTCCTATCGCCCGTCGGTGACGGTCGACCGGAGGCTCGTCGCGAGGCTGCTTCCCTACTCCATCGGCAGCTACGGCGCCGAGTTCATCGCGCTGGCGCCGAACCTCGTGCTGCCGATCATGGTCGTGCGCCTGGCTGGGGCAGAGCAGGCGGCCTACTTCTACGTCAGCTGGTTCACAGGCCAGCTGCTCCTCTCCATCTCGCTGCAGGTGGCGTTCGCGCTGTTCGTCGAGGGCGCGCGCGACCAGGAGGGGCTACTCGTCCTCTCCCGTGACGCCATCGCGTTGTGCGTCGGCCTGGTCGGTGTTGGCTGCCTCATCCTCGTCCTCTTCGGCAGCGAGATCCTCAATGTCTTCGGCGCCGAGTACTCGCGGGCGAGCACACGCCTGCTGGCGCTCGTGGCGATTGCCGCCATCCCGGCGGCTTTGAACAACCTCTGCCTGGCAGCGCAGCGCGTGCGGAAGGACATGGCGGGGATGTTCCGCCTCTCCGTCCTGATCGCGACGGCGACCATCGGCATCAGCTACCTGGCCATCCAGCGGCTGGGGCTGGAGGGCGCCGGCTACGGGCTCCTGGCGGGACACGGGCTGGGGGCTCTGGCCGCCGCCCGCTGGTTTCAGACGCGGGTCAGCGAACGGAGCGCGGCGCTCAAAGCCGCGTTCGAAATGGAGTAGGAGGACGCCCTTGACGACGACAGGCCTGCAGCCAACCGCGAGCTTCGACGCGACGGTGAGCGTCGTTATCTGCGCCCTGAACGAGGCGGAGAACCTGCCCCACGTCCTGCCGCGCCTGCCGGCCTGGGTGGACGAGGTCGTGCTCGTGGACGGGCACTCTTCGGACGGGACGGTGGAGGTGGCGCGGCGGTTGCGACCGGACGCGCGCGTCCTCTACCAGCCCGCGCCCGGCAAGGGCGTCGCCCTGCGTCACGGCGTCGAGAGCGCCCGCGGCGACATCATCGTCACCATCGACGCGGACGGAGAGACGGACCCCCAGGACCTGCCGCTCTTCATCGAGCCGCTGCTGGCGGGCTTCGACTTCGCCAAGGGCTCCCGCTTCGCGCGGAGCTGGCGGCACAAGCCGCCGCACCGGCTCCTCGGCAACTGGGCCATCGCCACCACCTGCAACCTGCTGTACGGCACGCGCTTCACCGACCTCTGCTCCGGCTACAACGCCTTCTGGCGCAGCACGGTCGCCGCCGTCAACTTCTGGTCGGACGACGGCTGGAACTACGAGCCGCTCATCATCGCCCGCGCCCTCAAGGCGGGCCTAAAGGTTGTCGAGGTGCCCCAGACCTACAGCGGCCGGCGCAGCGGGAGAAGCAAGCTGCCGAACTGGCACCAGGGATTCACGGCCTTGAAGGTTCTAGCGAGAGAGAGGTTCAGCTCATGAGTCAAACATTCGAAGAGCCACGGCGCCACTTCATCACCGGCGGCTGCGGCTTCATCGGCAGCCACCTGGTCGACAGGCTGCGGTCCGCTGGCCAGCAGGTGACGGTCTACGACAACGTCTCCTCCGGCAAGAGGCGCTGGATCGAGGGGCATGTCGACGAGGACGGCTTCCTCTTCGTCGAGGCCGACCTCCTGGACAGGGAGGCGCTCGCCTGCGCGATGGCCGGCCACGATGTCGTCTGGCACCTGGGCGCCAACACCGACATCCCCGGCGGCAGCGCGCGCACCGACCTCGACCTGCAGAACTGCACCATCGCCACGCACAACGTGCTGGAGGCGATGCGGGCGACGGAGATCGACACGCTCGTCTTCGCCTCGTCGGCCGCCGTCTACGGCGACGTGCCACTGCAGCCCCTCAAGGAGACCTACGCGCCGCTGATCCCGATCTCGCTCTACGGCGCCGCCAAGCTGGCCTGCGAGGCGCTGATCAGCGCCTACAACCACCTCTTCGGCATCAACGCCAACGTCTTCCGCTTTGCCAACGTCGTCGGCGGGCGCATGGGCCACGGCGTTACCTACGACTTCCTCGGCAAGCTGAAGCGAGACCCGCAGAACCTGGAGATCCTCGGCGACGGCCGGCAGGAGAAGTCCTACTTCCTGGTGGAGGACTGCATCGAGGGCATGCTCTGCGCCCTGGGCAACGGCCGCCGCGGCTTCGAGGTTTACAACCTGGGCAGCGAGACGTCGACGAACGTGGAGCGCATCGCCGACATCGTCGCGGCGGAGATGGGCCTCAACGGCGTCCGCCGCACCTACACGGGCGGGCCGCGGGGCTGGCCCGGCGACGCGCCCTTCGTCCTCCTCGACACTGCGAAGGCGCGGAGCCTCGGCTGGCGCGCCCGCCACGACTCCGACGCCGCCATCCGCATCGCGACGCGCCGGCTGCTGGAGCAGACATGAGGCTGCAGGACAAGGTCGCCCTCGTCACGGGCGGCGGGCGCGGCATCGGCCGGGCGATCGCGCTGGCCTACGCGAAGGAGGGCGCCGACCTGGTCGTCCTCGCGCCTCGGTCGGACGACATCCGCGCCACGGCCGAGGCAGTGGAGGCCCTGGGCCGCCGCGCCCTCTACCTGACCGCGGACGTGGCCTGCTGGGACCAGGTCAGCGGCGCCGTCGAGGACGCGCTGGCCGCCTTCGGCCGCATCGACGTCCTCGTCAACAACGCCGGCGTCCACGGGCCCATCGGCCCGCTCGCCGCCAACGACCCCGCGCGCTGGCTGGAGGCCGTCATGGTCAACCTTGGCGGCACCTTCACCTGCTGCAAGGCCGTCCTGACCCACATGATGAGCCGGCGCCAGGGCAAGATCGTCAACCTCTCCGGCGGCGGCGCCGTCTCGGTGCGGCCTAACTTCTCCGCCTACTCCAGCTCGAAGGCGGCCGTCGTGCGGCTGACCGAGTGCCTGGCGGAGGAGGTGAGGCCTTACAACATCCAGGTCAACGCCATCAGCCCCGGCGGCGTGCACACCTACCTGACGGAGGAGGTGCTCGCCGCGGGCGAGCTGGCCGGCGAGGAGGCGCTTTTGGAGGCGCGGCGCATCATCGAGACGCGGGCGTCGCCGGGCCGGGCCGCCTCGCTGGCCGTGTTCCTCGCGTCGGACGCCTCCGGCGGCCTCAGCGGCCGCCTGATCAGCGCCCTCTGGGACGACTGGCGCACCATGCCCGACCGCATGGACGAGATCATGGCCTCGAACCGCTACACCGTCCGGCGCGTGGCCTAAGGGAGGCGGGACGATGAACGTGGCGCTGGTGGGCGCGGGGCTCCAGGGTCGCAGGCGGGCGGCGGCGCTGCGGCCGGGCGACCGCCTGGTGGCCGTGGCGGACGTCGACCTCCCTGCCGCCGAGAGCCTGGCGCGCGAGCACGGCTGCGCCGCTGCGGCGCGCTGGCAGGACATCGTCGCGGCCCCCGACGCCGAGGCGGTTCTGGTCTGCACGCCGCCGCACCTGCACGCCGCCGTCAGCGTCGCCGCCATGGAGGGCGGCAGGCACGTCCTCTGCGAGAAGCCCCTCGGCAGGACGCCGGCGGAGGCGCAGGCCATCGTCGAAGCCGCGGCCGGCAACGGGGTTAAGCTCAAGTGCGGCTTCAACCATCGCTACTTCCCCGCCATCCGCCAGGCGAAGGCCTGGTGCTGCCAGGGCGCCATCGGCGAGCTGCTGTTCGTGCGCTGCCGCTACGGCATCGGCGGCCGTCCCGGCTACGAGACCGAGTGGCGCGCGCAGCCCGAGCTGAGCGGCGGCGGCGAGCTCATGGACCAGGGCCTGCACGCGCTCGACC
>DATBWN010000208.1:0-9337 GCA_036514755.1 Dehalococcoidia bacterium
GGGCGATCCGGCCCCGGACGGCCAGCGGCCGGCCTATGGGCACGACGCCCCGGAAGCGCGTCTCCATCTTGCCGGTCACGGCCCAGATGCCGCGACCGTAGGTCGCCCAGCCCATCGCCTCGTCCAGGAGGGCGGAGACGATGCCGCCGTGGACGAAGCCCGGATAGCCCTGGTGCTCGCGCAGGGCCTCGAAGCTAGCGACCGCCCAGTCGTCCTCCATGCGGAAGTGGACGTGCAGCCCGAGGGGGTTGAGGTCGCCGCAGGCGTAGCACCAGCGGGCCAGCTCGGAGGTGCGGGGCCAGGGGCGAGACCCCTTATCAGTCATCGTCGCTTCGCATCCCGGAGCCTGCCCTGAGCGCAGTCGAAGGGGTCTGCTCCGCTCCTGATTATGAGTTAAGAGAAGGGTGAGGGGACACCCCTCACACTCCCCGTCAGGGGCTGCGCCCCTGTACCCCTGCTTTTCGAGCGGCTTCTCGCATTGCGGGCGGAGGAGCGGCAGCCCTGTGGTCGGCTAAGCGACCTCCGCCGTCCCGTTGATCAGCACCTCGTCCGCCTGGCTGGCGCACTCGACGGCGTAGCGCAGGGCGCCGTCCTTGCTTTCGAGGGGCCGGGCGCGCGCCGTAACCGTGTCGCCGGGACGGGCAGGCGCCCGGAAGCGGACATCCAGCGTGCCGCCGCGCAGCCAGGCCTCGCCGAAGGCCGCCGTCATCATCTCTGAGATGAAGGACAGGACGAGCATGCCGTGGGCGATGGTGCCGCCCATCGGCGTCGTGCGGGCGAAGTCGGGGTCGATGTGGATGGGGTTGTGGTCGCCGCTCGCCGCGGCGTAGGCGTCGATCATCGCCTGGGTCAGCGTCCGCGTGACGGGCGCGACCTCGGGGACGCTCATGCCGGCGCCGGCGAGAGGACGGTGGCGCGCGCCGAGACGGCGGGCCGGCCCTCGCAGCTGATCTGGGAGTCGAGGACGGAGACGATCCAGCCGGCGCGCTGCGAGCGCTGGGCAAGCGTGGCGCGGCACTCGACCGTGGCGCCGGTGGGGACGCGGGCGCTGAAGCGGAGCGACTCGCTGGCGTGAAGGGTGCCGGGCGGCAGGGATACCTGCTGGAGCAGCGCGCCGAGGGCGAGGGCGGCGACGGCGAGCGGCGGCACGGCGCCGAGCTGAGCGTAGAGGTTGAGCGTGTCGCCGGCGGCATCGCGGTAGGCGCGGGCGGCGCCGGGAGTGATCCTGAAGGTTATCGGCTCGAAGACGTGGCCGGCGGGCAGGTCCGTGAGGCTGGAGCTCACGCTAGACGATGGGCTCCGCCATGTGGGAGCGACCCCACTTCTCCAGCTGTCGCAGGGCGCTGCCCAGCTCGTCGCCCTTCGCGGTCAGCTCGTACTCGACCCAGGGGGGCATGACGGCGACGACCGTCCGCGTGATGATGTCCAACTCTTCCAGGCCCTTGAGCCGGTCGCGCAGGGTGCGCGAGTTGCAGCCGCCGACGGCGCAGGCGAGCTCGTTGAAGCGGCGCTTGCCCTGCATGAGCTCGTAGATGATACGCGGAACCCACTTCTGGCCGAGGAGGGCCAGCGCGGCGCGGACGGGACAGTAGGCCGCGTCCTCGTCGAGGGCGAGCTTGGCGTCGAAGAGGTACACTGGCGCCACGGCGCCAGTGTACTACAGCAAGACAATTAAGCGTCTAGGGCCTTTTGGCCCTGCTATCGCTGGGCCTGCTGGTCCGGCGATCGGAAGAGGACGACCTCGTTGCTGGGCCGGGCGCGCGTCCCGCTCGTCTGCTGCTCCAGCGTAACCCAGAGGTTGCTCACGGGCCCCTCGGCGTCCGTCGGGAACTTGACCAGGAGGCTGGCCGTGCCGTCGTCGCGGGGGAGGAAGGTGCCCACCGCTAACGTCTTGTCGCCCTTGGTCGCCCAGAGCTCGTAGGTGAGCATGAAGCCGGTGGAGGGCAGATTCTTGCAGGTCAGCGCTCCCAGCCCCTGCTGCGTGCTCCAGACGTAGCTGCAGGTGGCCTGCGGCGCGACCTGCGTGCCCTGCATCTTCGAGGGGATGAGGTCCGGGTCGAGGGCGATCTCGATGAGGGTCGCCTGCTCCTCCAGCGTCGTCGACATCTCTCGCTGCGCGCTCTGGGCCGAGCTGAGCTGCGTCTGGAACTGCAGGATAGCGGCGCGCTGCTCCGCGTCGAGCTGCGTCAGCTCCGCCAGGTGGCGGTTGTCCTCTCGCAGGCGGTTTACCTGGCTCGAGAGGACGACTGCCCAGGCGATGGCGCCGACGGCGAAAGCCACGAGGACGACGGCGGCCGCGGTAGCCCAGACGCGCTGGCGCAGGAAGCTCGCGTAGACGGGCGGCCGGAAGGCGCCGATGCCGCCCAGGATGCGCTCCCGCAGTCGCGGCGAGGCGCGGTAGAGGGGCACTGACAGTGCGAGGTGCTCCACGGCCACCTGGTAGGCACGGACGATCTGCGAGCACGCACCGCAGTCGCGAACATGCGCGGTGACGCGCCGCGCCTGCTCGGGCTCCAGGGCGCCGAGGGCGAAGGCCTCAAGGTCCTCGCGAAGGTCGTCACACGTCAAGGTAGCCCCGTTCCCCTTCGTTCTGCTCGATGAGCAGCAGGCGCAGCTTCTGCAGGCCGAGCCTGATGCGCGTCTTCACGGTGCCCAGCGGCTGGTGCAGGCCGCGGGCGATCTCCTGCTGCGTGTAGCCGCCGAAGTAGGCGAGCTGAATGGCAAGCCGCTGCTCAACAGGCAAAGCCGCCAACGCCTTCTCGATGATCACGCGCTCCTCGCTGAGGACGGCGGTGTCGGCGCCGTCCGCGGTGCTCGCCGCGGCGAGGAGCTCCTCGCCGGTCAGACTGGGCGGCGTTTCGTAGCGGAAGCGGCGACCGCGGCTGCGCCGCTCGTCGATGCTGCGGTTGCGCGCCACGCTGAGCAGCCAGGTGACGAAGCGGCCCCGCCGGACGTCGTAGAGGTCCGGCCGGCGCCAGAGGCGAAGGAACACCTCCTGCGTCAAGTCTTCTGCCAGCTGTACGTCGCCTACCATGCGCAAGCACACCGAATACACATAGTCGCCGTAGCGGTCGTAGAGAGTCTCCAGGGCTCTCTGATCGCGGCGCTCCAGGGCGGTAACGAGGCGATCGTCCGGGAGGACGCTGTAATCGCTGATCCGCGCCGCCTCCGGCTCCTCGCGGTTGCCTCCCTTTATGTCTACGCTCCAGGGAAGGGCGCGGATTCGCAGGCGCTTTCCGGCGGGACTGTCGAGGGACATGCGACCCTCCTCGGCTACACGCCAATTCTAGATCAACCCAGGCCGGTGCAGATTATGGCGACCATAGATTTCACGAATTGCCAGGCCGCCGACATATCGAAACGCGCGGCCCGGCGCTGCTAGCATTGACGCGATGGCGGAGGAGTCGACGGGCCGCTCCGGACGCTGGCTGCGACGCGAGCGGCGGCGCAAGAGCGAGCGCGCCCGCATGACGAAGCACGGCGCCGGCCTGCGCCGCGTCTACGTGGACGCCGTGCGCAAGCGGATCAGGTCGCAGAAGGGGCGCTAACCCGGGCCCGTTGGGTTTGTTGACCGCACGTGCTATATTCACTAAGGCGTCTTAGCAACTGGACGAAGAGGCGTCCGCGCGAAGAGCATGGTCAGCGACCCGTTCGAGAACTACATGGACCTGGTGGAGGCGGCGCGCATCCTCGGCATCCACCCGCAGAGCCTGCGCCGCCTGATCAAGCAGAAGAAGGTGCCGGCGGTGATCTTCGCCGGCAAGTACCTTATCGAGCGCGACAAGCTGGAGATGTTCAAGGCGAACTACGACCCGCGACCCGGCCGCAAGCCGCTGCGCCGCCTGCTGTAGACTCCGGGCTCCGCTGGCGACCAAACGATTGTCACGAGAGCCATCGCGGCACATGCCTGCGGCGAGCCTCGCAAAGACAGAACGAAGGCCAGGCTCGAGCTTGGCCTTCGTGGCGAATAAACGTAGCGCGGGGGCTAGACGGGCGCCTCGATCTTGATCGACTTGCTGTTGATGTCGCGGATGTTCATCTCCATCTCGATGCCGACCTCCTGACCGCTCTCGTCCTTGCCGGCCATGTCGAGGACCAGCTTCACCGGCACGCCGTCGGCGTTCAGCCAGATGTCGACGTTAGCCTTCGACACCTCGGCGAACTCGGCCGTGCTCTCGCCCATCGCCTCGGCTAGCGCCACGAGCGACTCCTTGTTGAAGGAGTAGCGCGTCGCCTCGACGCCGTTGACCTTCTCCTTGCTCACCTTGGCGCCTCTGAGCACCTCGTCCGGCAGGAGGTCCGTCAGGAGCTGGCTGGGCGAGGCGACGGTGAGGTCCTGCGGCTCCGTCTCCTCCCACTCGCCAAAGACCTTGACCCAGGCGCGGTCGCCGATCTGGACCGTGGCGATCTCCTGGCCCATCATCGTCATCTCGACTTCCATGCTGTCGGGGCCGACGAAGGCGCCCTTCGCCTTGATGTCGCCGAGCAGGCCGAGGAGGGCGGTGCCAAGCGCCTCGCCCAGGGGATCCTCGCCGTCCTCCGATGTGGCAAGGTCGCCCAGGTCGAACTTCATGGCGATGTCGAAGCGGAAGCTCTGCAGCGTGTCGATCTGGTTGGCGACCGTGATCAGGTTGACCTCGCGGCCGGCGGGAAGATCGCCGCTCGACGCCGCGTCGCCGCCGTCCTTGTCTTTGTCGCCGCCACAGGCGAACGCAAAGGCGAGGGCGAGGCCGGCCGCGGGCGCGAGGAGCCAGCGTATCGTCTTCATGGGCGCACCTCCATACGTATGTATTCTCGACCGCGACAGTCAGGAGCGCAGCGCGGCTAGCCGCGACCGGCCTCCAGATAGTCGAGGGAGCGGCGATACCACTCCTCCTCGATGAGGCCGCTGGACATGAGGTAGTTGAGGATGACCTCCAGTGTCAGCGCGGCGCGCAGGTTGATGCCGACGCGGCGCAGGCGCTCTCGCGCCCCCTGCTGGCGGTCGACGAGGACGAAGGCGTCCTTGACGATGAGACCGGCCCGGCGCAGACGCTCCGCCGTCTCGGCGATGCTGCCGCCGCCCGTGACCAGGTCGTCCATGATGATCGCCGTCTGCCCCGGCTCGAAGACGCCTTCGATGGCGCTTTCGTCATCGCGGCCGGGGTGGAGGTAGACCATGGGCACCTTGGCCGTCAGGGAGTAGGCGGTGGCAATGTGCAGGCCGCCGATGGGCACGCCGGCGACGAGGTCGAAGTGGTCCATCTGCGGGTGGCGCATGGCCTGCAGGGCGGTGATCTCCTCGTGGATGACGTGGGCGGCGCGCCAGAGGGCCGTGGGGTGGCCGATGAGCTTGCGGACGTTGAGGTAGACGGGGGAGCCCACGGCAGTGCGGCCGAGGGTGAACTCGCCGAACTCGACAGCGCCGAGGCGCCAGAGGGCCTCGGCGAGCCAGAGGTTGCTGTTGTCGGAGAACGCCATCGCCTGAAAAAGACCGGAGGCCAGTTGGCCTCCGGTTGGGTCGAACGCTTATGCCGGCTCCGCCACTGGGGAACTCCTTGGGAGTTGGGCTGACAAAGTCAGCACGTGTTCAGGTTGGCAGAAACCGGGTGCCTGAGTGACCGCCCTGTCGGCCCGACAGGGCGTTAACCATCGACCTGCCAAACCCCCCAACGAATCCGATCCGTCACTTCACCCTCCTCACGCTGTTAGTTGGGTGATCTCAGGACTCCGGAGTCCTAAAGTGAGATTAGCACTTCGATTGAGCTTGTCAATAGCGCCTCCGGCGCATAACACGCTGGCCCCCGGTGAGTTAGGCGCGCCAAGAAAGGCGGCGTACCCCTTGCGCTTTGCCGGTGGTTTGTTTCAGAATGCCCTTAGCACTCGCCTCACCTGAGTGCTAACCAACCCGACGCATTACGAAGACTCTCGGAGGAGGTCAGGGCATGGCAAAGCAGCTGCTCTTTGATCAGGAAGCCCGCGCAGCGATGAAGGACGGTATCGACGCCCTCGCTGACGCGGTGAAGATTACCCTCGGCCCCAAGGGCCGCAACGTCGTCCTCGACAGGAAGTTCGGCGCGCCGACGATCACCAACGACGGCGTCACCATCGCCAAAGAGATCGAGCTGGAGGACCCCTTCCCGAACATCGGCGCCCAGCTCGCCAAGGAGATCGCCTCCAAGACCAACGACATCGCCGGTGACGGCACGACGACGGCCACCGTGCTCGGCCAGTCCATCGTCGCCGAGGGGCTCAAGAACGTCACCGCCGGCGCCAACCCCATGGCGCTGAAGCGCGGCGTCGAGAAGGGCACCGCGAAGGTCATCGACAAGCTGCGCCAGTTGGCGACGCCGGTCACGGAGCGCGAGCAGATGGCGCAGGTCGCCGCCATCTCCGCCAACAACGACGAGGCGGTCGGCGAGCTCATCGGCGAGGTGATGGAGAAGGTCGGCAAGGACGGCGTCGTCACCGTTGAGGAGTCGAGGAGCATCAAGACCGAGGTCGAGTACGTCGAGGGCATGCAGTTCGACCGCGGCTACATCTCGCCCTACTTCGTGACGAACTCGGACAAGATGGAGGCGGAGATCGAGGACCCCTACATCCTCATCACCGACAAGAAGGTCACGGCCGTCGCCGACATCCTGCCCGTCCTCGAGCGAGTGCTCAAGGTGAGCAAGAACCTGCTCATCATCTGCGAGGACTGCGACGGCGAGGCGCTGGCGACGCTGGCGGTGAACAAGCTGCGCGGCACGATCAACGTCGTCGCCGTCAAGGCGCCGGGCTTCGGCGACCGCCGCAAGGAGAACCTGGGCGACCTTGCCGCCTTGACCGGCGGCACGGTGATCAGCGACGAGCTCGGCCGCAGGCTGGACTCCGCTGAGATCGAGGACCTGGGCCGCGCCCGCCGCGTCGTCATCGGCAAGGACGATACGACCATCGTCGAGGGTCACGGCTCGCGGGAAGAGATCGACGGCCGCATCGGCCAGATCCGCGCCGCGCTGGAGACGACGACGTCTGACTGGGACCGCGAGAAGCTGCAGGAGCGGCTGGGCAAGCTGGCCGGTAGCGTCGCCGTCATCAAGGTCGGCGCCGCCACCGAGGTGGAGCTGAAGGAGCGCAAGCACCGCGTGGAGGACGCCCTCAGCGCCACCCGCGCCGCCATCGAAGAGGGCATCGTCCCCGGCGGCGGCGTCGCGCTGATCAACGCCCTGCCTTCCCTGGAAGGCCTCGACCTGGAGGGCGATGAGCGCACGGGCATCACGATCCTCCGCCGCGCCCTGGAGGAGCCGCTGCGCCGCATCGCCATCAACGCCGGCCAGGACGGCTCCGTCATCGTCCAGGAGGTGAAGACGCTGCCCATGGGCCAGGGCTACGACGCCGCCCGCGACGAGTTCGGCGACATGATCAGCCGCGGCATCATCGACCCGCTTAAGGTGACACGCTCCGCCCTGGAGAACGCCGTGAGCATCGCCGGCATGGTGCTGACGACCAACTGCCTGGTGACCGACATCCCTGAGGGCAAGACCGGCGCCACCTCGACGCCGTCTTACTAGACGGCCCGGCGGGAGTCTCTGAAGGCCAGGCTAAAGCCTGGCCTTCAACATTCGGGGCTGGCTTACGAGCGGGCCCTCCTCCTTCCCGGTCGGCCCTTCCCAACAGAAGCCTTCGCATATTAGAGTGGGGCTACTTCCTCGCGTCCCCAATCCCTAGCGGCCCTGACGCACCCGCACAGCAGGAGGTCCTATGCTTGTCAGACCGAGAATGATCGCGCTCATCGGCGCCCCGTTGCTGCTTCTCCTCGTCGCCTGTGGCGGCGGCGAAAAGAAGGCTGCGAGCCCGACGACTCCCAGCGGCGGCGGAGGCGGCGCTCAGGCTACAGCGACATCGACGGGCGGAGGCGGCGCCCAGGCAACGCAGCCGTCGGGCGCAGGGACCGTAACCGTGAGCATCACCAACGCCTGCGACCTCGTGACCAAGGACGAAGCCCGGGCAGCGCTGGGCGAGGCGGTTGAAGACCCGCAGTCCATCACCGTCGGCACTCAGTCCCTCGGCACGACGAGGGTCTCGATACTGTCCTGCAGCTTCCAAGCCGAAAGCGGCAGGAGTAGCCTAGACGTAGCCCTCTGGAAGGCCGAAGGCGTTTCGGGCAACGAGTTCCGGCAGATTGCGGAGCAGGTCCTCTGCGCTGGCAAGGAGAAAGTGTCCGGCGTCGGCGACTCCGCCTGCTGGTACGACGCAGAGCAAAACGAGTTGCAGGCGGTCAAGGGGAACGCTCTGATCGACCTGTCGATCACCGGCGCTGACCGACCGAACGAGCTGAAGACGCTAGCGCAGAAGGTACTAGCCAAGATCCGGTAGTCCACCTGGAGGCGGGCAAGAGGGCATCTCGCACCTTGCCCGTCCCTCGCGTCTGCCGTTTGTCACCTCTGCCCGTTTGCCCGTAACCTCCACGCGTGAGCGCGCCTTCCTACGTCCTCGGCATCGACCTGGGCGGCACGAAGATCCTCAGCCTCTGCCTAGACGATGCGCTGAACGTCCTCGGCCGCGACCTGCGCCCGACCGAGGCGGAGGCCGGCCGCGACGCCGTCATCGAGCGCATGGCGGCCTCTGCGCGGGCGGCCGCGGCCGGGCGCGCCCTCGTAGCCGTCGGCGTCTCCACGCCGGGCCCCTGCGACCCTGAGCGGGGCGTCGTGACGACGCCGCCCAACCTGCCCGGCTGGCGCGACGTGCCCCTCGCCCGCCTCATCGGCGAGCGCCTCGGCGTCCCGGCCTGGATCGAGAACGACGCCAACGCCGCGGCGCTGGCGGAGCACCGCCTCGGCGCCGGCAGGGGCTCTCGCCACATGATCCTCGTTACGGTGGGCACCGGCATCGGCGGCGGCCTCGTCCTGGACGGGCGTCTCTATCACGGCGCCTCCGGCGGCGCCGGCGAGATAGGCCACATGCAGCTGGAGCCGCAGGGGCGCCTCTGTGGCTGCGGCCGTCGCGGCTGCCTGGAGGCGCTCGCCTCCGGCGTCGCCCTGGAGGCGGAGGCGGCCGAGATCGTCTCGAAGGAGCCAGAGGGCGCGCTGGCGCGGCTGGCCCGCGAGGAGGGCGCCGCGCCGGACGCGCGACTGCTGGAGCAGGCGGCGGACGCCGGCGACGCGGCCGCTTCGGCGGCGATCGAGCGGGCCGGGCGCTACCTGGGCGCCGGCCTCACCAACCTCGTCGACATCTTCAACCCGGAGGTCATCGTCATCGGCGGCAGCCTGCGCAAGCTGGGTGAGCGCTACCTGGGCCCGGCGCGCGAGGTCGTGCAGCGCGAGGCGTTCCCGCAGCATCGGGCCGACGTGCGCATCGTTGAGGCGGCGCTGGGCGA
>DATBWN010000209.1:0-10007 GCA_036514755.1 Dehalococcoidia bacterium
CCGTATACCAGCGTCGCGCCGAAGCGCGCCTCCTGCGGCCGCTGCGCGACCAGCGGCCGGTCGGCGAAGGCGAGGGCGGCGCCGCGGTAGCGCTGCTTCTCGCCGACGGCGAGGCCGATGGCGTGAGAGGGCGCGCCGAGGCCGTCCACCCAGCGCTTGAGCGCCGCCGTCACCTCCCAGTCGAACGTCTCGTCCGGCGCCGTGAGCGCTAGACAGGCGGCGTACGCCTGCAGGGCGGGGAACTCGCCCTCCAGCCGGACGTCGGCGCCGGCGAAGGCGTGGAGGCGCGGCGCCAGGCTCCCCTGCAGGAAGCGCGAGTACTCGGGGTGCGTGCCGAAGCGTTCGAGCGCCGCCGGCTCCGCCAGTACGAACAAGAAGGCGAGCTCGAAGTCGGCGCCGGCGTCCGCTTCGATGACGCCGGTGCTCAGGACGCCCGGCAAGGAAGGCAGACAGCGCGCCGCTTCGATGAGCTCGCGATGGGCCTCTGGGCCGGTCGTCGGCGAGAGGGAGGCCAGGTCGAGGTGCAGTAAGGGCGCGCCTGCCTGCCGGCGAGGCAGGGTCACAGGCGCTCGTGCGGCGAAGGCGGCGGCGTGTAGGGCCCGCGCGGGCGCCCCGGCTCGGGTCGGGGCCGCGACCAGCGCGGCTGCTCGTCGTCGCTCACGGCCTCCGACGGCTCCGGGATCGGCTGCGCTGGCGGGGAGTAAGGCACCGTGATCGACTCCAGGCGGTCGCGCTCGAAGTAGGTGGGGCCGGTGTACAGCGCGCCGTCTGCCAGCTCGATGATGCGGTTCGCCTTCTCCATCACCAGCCGGTCGTGGGTCGTGGTGATAATCGTCACGCCCTCTTGCTGGACGATCTCCAGCAGCAGCTGGAAGATGGCGCTCGCCGTGAGCGAGTCCAGCTCGCCCGTGGGCTCGTCCGCCAGGATGAGCGAGGGCCGGTTCGCCAACGCCCGGGCGATGGCGACGCGCTGCTGCTCGCCGCCGGAGAGCTCGTAGGGGCGGTGGTGGGCGCGACGGCCCAGCCCGACCATGTCCAGCAGCTCGTGCGCCCGCCGGCCGCGCTCGCGGATGCCGGCACCGGCGATGCGCAGCGCCACCTCCACGTTCTCGTACGCGGAGAGCAACGGCAGCAGGCCGAAGGACTGGAAGACGAAGCCGATCTTGTGGCGCCGCAGCTCCGTCAGCTGCGCGTCCGTCATCTGCGAAACGTCCTGCCCTTCGATGTAGACGTGGCCCTTGGATGGTCGGTCGAGGCCGGCGATGACGTTGAGCAGCGTCGTCTTGCCCGAGCCGGAGCGGCCGATGATCGCGACGAAGTCGCCCTGGTTCACCTCGAAGGAGACGTCGCGCAGGGCGTGGATGTCCTGGCTGCCGACGCGGAAGTCGCGGCTCACGCCTTCGATGCGGACGAGGACGCCGTCCGCCATCAGCGCCTCTCCTCTTCCTCGGCGGGCTCCTCCGGCATCACCTCAACGTGGTCTTCCGCCAGGCGCAGGCGGGCGCGCTCCTTCACGTCCAGGCGCTCCAGGTACTCCTTCGGTATCTGCAGCCGGCCGGAGCGGTCGACGACGGCGAACTCGTCGTGGTAAACGTAGGCCTCGCGGCCGTGGAAGCCGATGCGGCGGAAGCTCTCCGTGCTGATGCGGCCGTCGCGAATGGCGACGATGCGGTCGATCTGGTTGGCGATGGCTGGGTCGTGCGTGACGATTACGACGGTCACATTGAGCTCCTGGTTGAGGGCGCGCAGCACGCCGAAAATCTCGGACGCGGTCTGCGAGTCCAACTCGCCCGTCGGCTCGTCTGCCAGCAGGAGCGGCGGGTCGTTGGCCAGTGAGACGGCGATGGCGACGCGCTGCTGCTCGCCGCCGGAGAGGCGGTCCGGCTTCGATTCCAGCCGGTGCTCAAGGCCGACCATCTCCAGCAGCTCGCGGGCGCGGGCTCGCGCTGGGCCCGGCTCGGCGCCCTTGAGGATCATCGGCAGCTCCACGTTCTGCACGGCCGTCAGGTAGGGGATGACGTTGCGCCCCGTTTGTTGCCAGACGAAGCCGACCTCCTCGCGCCGGTAGGTCACCAGGTCGCCGGGCGTCATCGTCAGCAGGTTGCGCCCGCCGACGAGGGCGCGGCCGGCGCTCGGCACGTCCAGCCCGGCGAGGATGTTCAGGAGCGTTGTCTTGCCGGAGCCGGAGGCGCCGACGATGGCCATCAGCTCGCCGCGGCGCACCTTCAGGTCGAGGCCGCGCAGCGCGACGACCTCCAGGTCTTCCTGCTTGTAGATCTTGAACAGGTCCTCGCAGAGGATGTAGAACTCTGCCTCTGCGGTCCCAGCCGGTGCGCCCGGCCGCACTAGCTCCGTTGTCATCCGGTGGCTGCCAACTAGGCCTCGCCTATCCGCAGTACCCTGTGGAGGGCGAGGCGGGAGTAGAGTAGCACGACGACGCCGGTCGTCACAAGAAACACCAGGCCCAACACCAGCCACGCGGAGCCCACCGTGAGCCAGCTGACGTGCAGGGCCAGCGGCGGCAGCACCTCCTCGCCGGTTTCAGTGAGGCCCATGTAGCGGATCATCAGGCTGCCCAGGCGCAGGCCCATGAGCGTCCCGGCGATCATCCCCAGGCTGATGATGAAAATCTGCTCGAAGCCGACGACGATGGCGATCTGGCCGCGCGAGAAGCCCATGGTCCGCAGGACGGCGAACTCCAGCGTCCGGCTCTGCGCTGTCAGGTAGGAGTAGATGAGGAAGCCGATGGCGCTGAGGATGAGGATCGCCGCGAAGCTGATGAAGAGGATGCCCTCCCAGCCCGCGGCCACCAGCGGGTCCTTCTTCTGCGCCGTCCGCAGCTCGGTGAAGCTGACATAGCTCGCCCCGAGCTTGCCGGCGTTCTGCAAATCCTGGAACGTCTTCAGCGAGTCGGGCCCGTCCGTCAACCACGCCTCGTTGACGTACGTGATATTGCCGCGCGGGTTGCCGTTCATCGCCCGCAGGAGCTGGTTCAGGTCAATGACCATCGACGCCTCTTTGCGCGGGTCCTTGAGGGTCGGAAACAGCTTGTAGGAATCGACGATCGTTACGTCGAAGTAGTTCTGGCCGGTGCCGATTGTCAGCTCCGCGCCGATGCTCAGCTTGCGCTGCTCCAGGTAGCCCTCGCTGATGAGGACGGGGATGCGCCCCTCGCCCGCCTTCGGCCGCAGGCCGTGCGTGGGCGGTACCTGCGGCGGGCTGGTGATGATCGGCCGCCACTGCAGCAGCGTCGCCTCCGAGGTGCCCAGGCGCGAGGCGGAGGCCTCGTCCGCGAGCTTCACGGGCAGGATGCCCTGGATAGGCTCCCACTTGTCGGGGCTGAAGTCGGTCAGCACCGTGAAGTTGGTGAACGGCTGCGCCTTCTTGTCGGCGTCCGAGATCAGCCTTTCCGTCGCCAGGTTGCCCGGGAGCGTCTCGTCCGTGCTCGCCAGCAGGTCATCCAGGTGGACGGCGCCGGTGGTCAGCGAGACGCGGCTGACGGCGTCGATGAAGCGCACGGCGATGGAGATGATGGTCAGGGGCTCTTGTGGCGGCGTCGCGGCGTACTCTACGTTGCTGTTGGGCACGAACTGGAAGAAAGCGCCGAAGCCCGAGCTGCGGCCCTGGCCAACCGGCTTGCTCATATCGGCGACGAGGAAGTTCCAGCCCAGCTTCAGGTCGGGCGGCGTCGGCGTCGGCGTGACGCCCGGCCCGAAGGCGACGTTGTAGTCGGGGCCGAGGTTGTAGACAAAGTAGCGGCCCGTCGCGTCCCGCACCTTGATGTCCAGCCCGCTGCGACCCTGGAGGCTCGTGGGCGTCATCCAGAGCCCGAGCCAGCGCGTGCCGGGCGGGATCGCAATCGCTTCCGCCTCCGCCGGCCCGCTCGCCAGCTCGTCCAGCAGCGTGGAGAGAGACGCGTCGGCGAAGTCCTCTCGGAAGTAAGCGACGTCGGCAAACGTCGCGGGGTCGATGCCGAGGAGGTCAAAGCCGAAACGGTTCGTCGTCGCGCCCTCCGCGGCCGTCGTCCGCAGCAGCGGCGTTGCCTCCGACGCGCCCAGCTGCTCACGCAGCTCGTCCGTCAGGTTCGACGGCCCGCTGATGGTAGTCGCCCGCTGCATGTTCGCCAGCTGCAGCTTGCCGCCGGACTGGTAGGAGGCGCGGTCCGTGTAGCTCTTCTCCAGCGTCGCCCCGAAGCTGGCGGTGAACATGCCCACGGCCGTCGCCAGCATCAGAAGCAGCACCAGCCGCGAGTAGTGCACAGGGTTGCGCACCAGCTGCCACATGCCGATGAGGATGGAGGTGCCCTGCGCCCGCGCCACGAACCAGGCGAGGATGCGCAGCACGATGGGGAACAGGCGCAGGAAGAAGATGCCCACCGTCAGGATGAAGAACGCCGGCGTCATCAGCGTCACCGGGTCGATGGAGTCCTCTCCGGCGATGCTCTTGCTGACGAATTGGCCGCTGCGGTCTAGCTGGTAGAAGAGGAGCGCACCGATGCCCACCAGGACGAGGTCGAGGTAGTAGCGGGTGAAGAAGGGCTGCTTCGGCGGCCGCGCCGAGGCCGTACGCTGCTGCACCATCGTCCTGCGCGTCGCCTGGTAGGCCGGCCAGAGCAGCGTCGCGAAGGCGAGGACGGCGCCGCCCAGCGCCCACAGGTAAGCGTCCGGCGAGAGGCGCACGTGCAGGTTGGTCCCGCCGCTCAGGTCCGTGAACGGCGGCGTCCGGCCCAGGAAGCTGATGATCAGGGCGGCCAGCGGCGGGCCCGCCGCCAGGCCGATGCCCAGGATGCCCAACCCCTCGATGACGTAGATCTGCATTACTTGCGCCGTCGTCGCGCCGCGGCTCTTGAGGAGGGCGATCTCGGCCGACTGCCGCTCCACCAGCATGGTCGAGACCATGAACAGGTAGTAGAGGACGATTGCCGCGATCTGCAGGACGAGGACGAGCAGCGGTATGCGCGTGAAGAACAGCTTCTCGTCGAAGGTGGCCAGCACGTCCGGCAGCTCCGTGCTCACCGAGGTGCGCTCGACGCCGGAGGAGATCGCCTGGTCGAAGTCGATGACCGCTTCGCGGATCCGGTCTGCGTTACGGGCGTTCATCGCCCCGGTCTGCAGGTAAACGAAGCGACCGTAGTCCGTCGTCATCGGCGGCAGGTAGGGGCCGATCGCCTTGAAGTACGTCTTCTCCGTGACGAAGAAGAGCAGCGTCTCGAACCCCTCTCTGGGGTAAGAGAAGAGGTCGTCGGCGCCGAACCAGAAGACGTCGTCAGCATCCTTCGGGTCGATGATGCCGACGACGGTGATGTGCACGGGCTCGCGCGTCGGGTCGCGGAAGGGGTGCAGGTCAAAACGATCGCCGACGCCGACGCCGAGGCGTCGGGCCGTCTCCCCTCCCAGCGCAACCTGCACGTTCAGGGACTGCCCCTGCGCGAAGGCGGCGTCGGCCGGCAGCCTGCCCTCGGCGGTCTTGATCTCCTCCTCGATGTTCGTGACGAACTGGAAGTTGGCGCGCGGCCGGTCCTCCGCCTCGGCGACCGGCTGGCCGGGAGGCGTTGGGTAGAACGTCTCGCTGCGGCCCATCGCCGTTATCGGCCGGCTAAGGAGGGAGCCGATGGACTTCTTCGCCGCGCTCTCGATCGTCTCCTGATCTGCCCGATAGGCCTCCTCCAGCGAGATGTGAGAGGAGCTGGTCACGGAGATGTTTACTTTCTCGATGCCTGCTTGCCGGATGGCGTACGTGAGGCCCAGGTCGCGGATGGCGTCCGTGTAGATCGCCGTCGTCGACATGAGCGCGGCGGCCAGGATCGCCCCGACGATGACCGCGATGAGCAGGCGCGCGTTGGCGCCGACGCGGCGGGCGACGATAGGTATGACGCTGAGGAGGGAGTTCATGGTGCCGGGCGCCATTGTGACATGTCGTCGCCTAGAACCGCAATTTCCGGCGTGGCCCGGGCGTCTCCGGTCGCGCGGGGCGCCGGCGGGCGCTTGCTACGCGCCTTGGGCCGGCCCGCTCTCCGGCTCCGGCCGCGTCTGCGGCCGTCCCTGGCGAAAGGCGCGCGTGTAGAGCAGCAGCGCCGGCACCAGCGACAGCCCCGTCCCGACCATCGCCGCCCGCAGCGTGACGACGCTGCCTATGGCCCCCAACACCGGCCCGCCGGCGATCCTGCCGATGGCGTCCGTTTGGCTGGTCATCGAGATCACCGTTGCCCGCACGCGGGACTCGATGTTCTGGTTGATCCACGCCAGGTAGAGCGGGTCGTACATGAAGCTCAGGGCGATGGCGATCCAGAAGGCGATGACGCCGACGAGGAAGGCGCTGGCGGCGGCGAGGAAGAAGACGCTGACGATCTGAAAGAAGTTGATTAGGAACAGGCCCCGCGCCACTACGGCGTGGCTCGCCGTGTCGACGCGCCGGCGCACGAACTCGACGCCGGCGATGGTCAGGATCGCGGAGCCCATCCGGATGACGCCGAACCAGATCACCGGGTTCGCCGTCTCCGGGAAGTCGATGTTGCGCAGGAAGTGCGCCACCCACAGCCTGTCGAAGCCCTGGCTGGCCATGCCGTAGAAGGCGGTGATGCAGAACACCGTAATAAGGAGGGGACTATGGCGCACGAGGCGAGTGCTCGCACCGAGCGTCTCGCCAAAGCTGCGCCAGGCCGCGCTGCCATCGTGGCGCTGCGGCCGCTGGAAGCCGTCCTCCGACATCGCCAGCGCCAGGAACGCCCCCAGGCCGATGAGGCAGGCGCCGCCGAGGATGATGGGCAGGTTCAGGTCTCGGTTCGCCAGGACTGTCGCGATGGGTATCGCGACGAGCCAGCTCAGCTGCTCCGCCTGTGTCGCCCGCAGGTAGACCTTCGCCGCCCGCTCCGTCCCGATCTCGTCCGCGATCCAGGCCTGACGGGCGCCGCTGATAAACGTGTGGCCGGTGCCCCAGACTAGCTGAGCCAGCAGGATCGTCTCGAAGCGGGCCAGGGCGCCGTTCATCATTAGCCCGAGGCCGAGCAGGCACAGCCCGATGACCACCGAGCGCTTGCGGCTGTAGACATCCGCCAGCACGCCCGTGGGCACCTCGCAGAGGAAGATCGTCCCCTGCAGCGCCGTGCCCACCAGCACGAGCTGAAAAGGGTTGAGCCCGGCCTCCTGCGTCTGGAAGACGAGGTTGAAGCTGAGCGCGACCGTAGAGAAGAGGGCGTGGCCGCCCGAGAGGACCAAGTAGGCAGGGACAGGGCTGAGCTTTCGTCGCCGAAACGCCAAGACGGGGAGATAATATCGTGCTCTGAGATTTCAGGGTAGAGAGCCAACCGAGTCGGTCACCGGGCCTGGCTGCCGGCAGGCAGGTCGAAGGGGGCCAGGGGCTATAATCCCAACGTGGAAGCCTCCCAGCGGCGCCCTCTCCTGGCAATCCTGGACGGCCACGGCATCATCCATCGCGCCTACTACGCGCTGAAGGACAGCCCGCTCGTCGCCCGCCGCACGGGCGAGAACACCAGCGCCGTCTTCGGCTTCACCAACACCCTCCTCGCCGTCATCGACGACCTCAAGCCGACGCACCTCGTCGTCGCCATGGACCTGCCCGGCCCCACCTTCCGGCACGCCCGAGACGTCACCTACAAGGCCAGCCGCTTCGAGAACCTCAAAACGCAGGTCATCGGCTCCCTGGCCGGCGTTCCGGAACTGAGCGAGGCAGCCCGCCGCGACATCGCCGAGGCCGTGGCCGCCGCCGAGAGCCGCGCTGAGATCAAGGCCGACGTCCTCGAGACGGCGCGGCGCGTCGGCGTCAGCGCCGACGTCAAGCTGGAGTTGGAGCGCGCCCTCGGCCCCGTCGAGGCCGCCTGGGACATCGGCCGCCAGATCGGGCGCTGCCTGGAGATGATGGACGCCTTCAACATCCCCGTCTACAGCGCCGAAGGCTACGAGGCGGACGACGTCATCGGCGCCCTCGCGCTCCAGGCCGTCGCGGCGGGCATCGAGTCCTACATCGTCACGCTGGACAGCGACCTCGTCCAGCTCATCCGCCCCGGCGTCACTGTCTACATGCTGCGTCCTTACCAGCGCGACAAGGTGATCTACGACGAGGCCGCCGCTCGCGCCCGCTACGGCTTCGACCCGCACCGGATGCCCGACTTCAAGGCCCTGCGCGGCGACGCCTCCGACAACATCCCCGGCGTCCCCGGCATCGGCGATACCACCGCGGTCAAGCTCCTCGCCCAGTTCGAGAGCGTCGACGGCGTCTACGCCCGCCTCGAAGAGGTCAAGCCGGACAAGCTGCGCGAGTCGCTGGGTCGGTACGAGGAGCAGGTGCGTCACGCCAAGGAGATGGCGACCATCGAGACGGCCGTGCCCGACATCGTCCTCGACCTCGAAGAGGCGCGCGTCGGCCGCTACGACCGCCAGCGCGTCCTCGACCTCCTGCGCGACCTTGAGTTCCGCTCCCTGGTGCCGCGCCTGCCGCCCGTCGAGGCCGGCTTTGCCCCCGCGGCCGCGCCCGGCGCGCCACCGGCCGAGAAGAGCTACCGCCTCGTCACGACCGAGACAGAGCTGGAGACCCTCGTCCGGCGCGTCCGCGAGGCCGGCCGCTTCGCTTTTGACCTCGAGTGCGTCGGCAGCAGCCCGTATCACTGCCTCCTCGTCGGCCTCGGCGTCGCCGTTGCGCCCGGCGAGGCGCACTACCTGCCGGTCGGCCACCAGCCTGCCCTGGGCGGGCCGCCCCAGCTCGCCGCCGACCTCGTCCTCGACCGCCTGGCGCCGCTTTTCGCCGACCCGGCGGTCGAGAAGGTGGCGCACGGCGGCAAGTTCGACATCGCCCACCTCACGAGCCGCGGCCTTCACGTCCACGGCCTCGCCTTCGACACGCTGCTCGCCGCCTACGTCCTGGGCGAAGGCGCCCTCGGCGACAGCGCCCGCACCGGCTCCGGCTCTCTGAGCCTGAAGTGGCTCGTCTCCCGCCGCCTCGGCTTCGAGATGCGCGAGTTGGTCGACCTGATCGGCAAGAGCGGCCCCAAGCAGCTCTCGCTGGACCAGACGAGGGTCGAGGACGCCGTCCCCTTCACCTGCGCGAACGTCGACTACACGCTGCGCCTGCGGGCGCCCCTGGAGAAGGAGCTGCGCGAGTTGAACATGTGGGACCTCTTCGCGAACGTGGAGATGCCCCTTGTCCCGGTGCTGGCCAAGATGGAGGCGGCGGGCATCGCGCTGGACGTCGGCGTTCTGCGCGAGCTGTCGCAGGGCCTCAACGAGCAGGTCTCGTATCTAGAAGACCAGGCCTACCAGGCGGTCGGCCACCAGTTCAACCTCGGCTCGCCGCCCCAGCTCTCGGGCGTCCTCTTCGAGGAGCTGAAGCTGCCGAAGACGCGTCGCACGAAGCAGGGCTACTCGACCGACGCCCAGGCGATCGAGGCGCTGCGCGGCGTCCACGCGATCATCGACCTCCTCCTCAAGTGGCGCGAGCTGACGAAGCTGCGCTCGACCTACATTGAGGCCCTGCCGGGCGCCGTCGACCCGCGCGACGGCCGCATCCACACCACCTTTGACCAGGCGGTCGCCGCCACGGGACGCCTCTCCTCCAACAACCCGAACCTCCAGAACATCCCCGTGCGCAGCGAGCTCGGCGGCCAGGTGCGCCGCGCCTTCGTCGCCCGCGACATCGGCCCCGACCCCTACCTGCTCAGCGCCGACTACTCCCAGATCGAGCTGCGCATCCTCGCCCACCTCTCGCAGGACAAAGGGCTGCTCGAGGCCTTCTGGCAGGACGAGGACATCCACGCCGCCACGGCGTCGCAGGTCTTCGGCGTGGCCATCGACCAGGTGACGCGCGAGCAGCGCAACCGGGCGAAGGTCTTCAACTTCGGCGTGCTCTACGGCCTCACCGACTTCGGCCTCGCCCAGCGCGAGGGCATCAGCCGCGAGGAGGCCGGCGCCTTCATCAAGCGCTACTTCGAGAAGTACGAGGCGGTCAAGCGCTGGCGCGACGATGTGGTGCAGAAGACGCGGCGCGACGGCTTCGCC
>DATBWN010000210.1:0-10908 GCA_036514755.1 Dehalococcoidia bacterium
CGCGCCCAGTGGCGCGCCCTCGGCCTCAGCGACGCGGACATGACAAAGCCGAAGATCGCCGTCGTCAACTCGTCTTCGGAGCTGGCGATCTGCTTCAGCCACCTGGACGGCGTCGCGGCCGAGGTGAAGCAGGCGATCCGCGCCGCAGGCGGCTATCCCTTCGAGGTGCGCACGGCGGCGCCGAGCGACTTCGTCACCAGCGTCGGCCGGCGCGGCGCCTACATCCTGCCCAGCCGCGACCTCATCGCCAGCGACATCGAGGTGCAGGTGGAGGGGGCGCTGCTGGACGGCATGGTCTGCCTCGCCTCCTGCGACAAGACGACGCCGGGCCAGATCATGGCCGCCGGCCGCCTCAACATCCCCACCATCATCGTCGTCTGCGGCTACCAGCAGAGCGGCCACTACAAGGGCGAGCACGTCGACATCGAGGACGTGTTCCTCAAGGCGAGCTACCTCGCCTCCGGCCGCATCAGCCTCGAGGAGTTGGAGGCGATGGCAGACGTTGCGGTCTGCAGCCCCGGCGTCTGCGCCGGCATGGGCACGGCGAACTCGATGCACGTCGCCGCCGAGGCGCTGGGCATGACGCTGCCCGGCGCCGCGCCCGTCCTCGCCAACAGCCCGAAGATGTTCGACCAGGCGCGGCGCGCCGGCGAGCGCATCGTCCAGATGGTCTGGGACGATCTCAAGCCGCGCGACGTCATTACCCCGGCCTCCATCGCCAACGCCGTTATGGCCGTCCTCGCCCTCAGCGGCTCGATCAACTGCGTCAAGCACCTTCAGGCCATCGCCGCCGAGGCGGAGATCGACCTCGACGTCTACGGCCTTTTCAGCGAGTACGCCGACAGGGTTCCGCTGCTGGCGGCGATCAAGCCCAGCGGCGACAACCTTATCGAGGAGCTGGAGGAGGCGGGCGGGGCGCTGGCCGTGCTGAAGCGCCTGGAGCCGCTCCTGCACACGGAGGCGCGCACGGTCAGCGGCCAGACCGTCGGCGAGATCCTGCGCGACGTCGTCGTCCGGGACGAGAGCGTCGTCCACACGCTGGAGCGGCCGCTGTCGCGCCGGCCGTCCATCGTCATCGTTCGCGGCAGCCTGCTGCCCGGCGGCGGCATCGTCCGCCTGGGCGGCGTGACGACGCGAACGCTGCGCTTCCGCGGGCCGGCGAACATCTTCCACTCGCGCGAGGAGGCGGTCGCCGCCATCGAGGGGGGCGACGTGAAGCCCGGTCAGGTCGTCGTGCTGCGGGGCATCGGCGTGCGCGGCGGGCCGGGCATGGCGTTCACGTCGGCCGTCGTCTTCTCGCTGGACGGCGCCGGTCTCATCGATGACGTCGCTGTCGTCACCGAGGGCCAGGTATCAGGCCTCGTGAACCGCGGCCTCGTCGTCGCGGAGGCGTCGCCAGAGGCGGCCGAGGGCGGGCCGCTCGCCTTCGTCGAGAACGGCGACACGATCGCCATCGACGTCGAGCAGCGCGCCGTCGACCTGGAGGTGCCGGAGGATGTCCTGGCGCGGCGCCGTGAGCAGCCCCGCAGCTTCGGCTCGACGGGCGAGCGCGGCTGGCTGGGCGTCTACCAGCGCACCGTGCAGCCGGTGCACAAGGGCGCCGTCCTGGGCGAGAGCTAGCCGGCGGCCGGCGGCTGGGCCTGCCGGCCCGGTATGTCGATGTCGGGCGCCGGCGGCGCCGGGTTGCGGATGTCGCGCGTCAGGTTCGCGGGCACCAGCGAAGCCAGCTCGTCGATTGTCCACATCCCGTCCTTGGCAATCGTCGCGCGTGGCGTCTCCTCCATCGCCAGGCCGATGGAGCCGCCCTGGACGTGGAAGATTTTTCCGTTGACGTTCCAGGCGGCGTCCGTGCACAGCCAGGCGACCATGGGCGCGACGTACTCCGGGTCGCGCAGGGCCGGCATCTCCGGGCGGCGGATTTCGGCGGCCGGCGCGCCGCCGGCGGTGATGCCGGCGCGGGCCCGCAGCTCGCGCGCCCGGTCTGGCACGCTCTGCGTCATGCGCGTCGTAGCGCCGGGTGCGATGGCGTTGCAGGTGACGCCGTAGCGCCCCAGGTCGCGGGCGACGACGCGCGTCAGCCCGGCGACGCCGGCCTTGGCGGCGCCGTAGTTCGCCTGGCCGGAGGCTCCCTCCAGGCCGGAGATCGAGGAGAAGTTGACGATCCGCCCCCAGCGCTGCTGGCGCATGAGGATGGAGGCCGGCTTGATCGTGTGGAACTGACCGTGTAGGTGGACGGCGATGACCTCGTCCCACTCCTGCTCCGTCATGTTGAAGATCATCCGGTCGCGCAGGATGCCGGCGACGTTGACCAAGATGTCGATGCGGCCGAAGCTGTCGAGGCAGGTCTTGATCATGTTCTCGCCGCCCTCGACCGTGGCGACCGAGTCGAAGTTGGCGGCGCCGCTGCCGCCCTTCGCCTTGATTTCATTGACGACCTGCTCGGCGGGGCCGTTGTCGTGGCCGCTGCCGTCGAGGTTCACGCCTGGGTCGTTCACCACCACCCTGGCGCCCTCCTGGGCCATCAGGAGGGCGACGCCGCGGCCGATGCCGCGGCCGGCGCCCGTGACGATCGCCGTCTTACCCTCGAGCCACCCCTCTGGCATCGCTCTCGCCCCTTTCTCAGCCGGCCCGCGACGGCAAGACCACCGTCGCCGTGCCGGGCGTCGTCTTCACGCCCTCCGGGTTGTGCGGCCGGCCGTTGTCGGCCGCGGGCCCCGTCTCCGTCCAGATGTCGACGTCGACCAGATGGTCGCCGCCCTCGACGTACTTCTTCGCCACAACGCCGCGGCAGATGACGTCCTGGGCTGTGTAGTCCATGCCCCGGTACTGGCAGCCGAAGCGCTTGACACGCCCCTTGTCGCCGACCCAGTCGTGCACCAGCTGCCCCAGGAAGGCGCCCTTCAGCGCCCCGTGGACGATGATGTCCTGCAGGCCGTTGCCCTTGGCGAAGCGCTCATCGTAGTGGATCTGGTAGAAGTCGCCGGAGGCCGCCGCCCACATCACCAACTGCTGCGTGCTGCAGTTCTTCAGCAGCCGCGGTATCTCGTTGCCTTCCTTGATGTCGTCCCAATAGACCTGCTCTGCCATCGCTGGCGTCCTCCTAGTAGTTCAGGCTCGTGCCCACGGCGCGGCAGACGACCTCGCCGTTCTGGTTCGTGTAGAGGGTCTCCCGCTGGGTGATGAGCATCGGGCCCAGACTGCCCTTCGTCTCGCGGATGCTCACCGTCTTCGAGACGGCCGCGAGGACGTCGCCGGCGCAGATGTCGACGCCGGTGTACTCGAACTCGCTGCCGCCGTTGAGGGCGCGCCAGGGGCGGCCGCCGGGGCCCATGCCCGGGCCGGTGAAGCCGCCGCCGCCGGTGCGCGGGCTGAAGGCCGGCGTGCCGAGATAGCTAGGCGGCGCGATGATGCTGCGATGCCCCTTGCTCTTCGCGTACTCCTCGTCGTAGAAGACGAGGTCCGTGTGGCCGACGGCGCGGGCGAACATCCTGATGCCCGTCTTGTCCACCTCGTGGCGCACCGGCGGCCCTTCGCGGCCGATGCCGGCGCGCATTTCCTCCGTGATCAATGACGGCGATTCCTGCGTCATGCTCTCCTCCTTCGTTCGCTAGGCGCCCGTCAGCGACACTCCGTCCGCGAGGCTCACCGGCCGGAAGCGGCCCGCCTTTAGCGCCGCTACCAGGCCCTCGACGTCCTCAATGCGACTCTGGAACTCCGTGGCGCAGCGGCCGACGTCCGCCGCCGCGTGCGCGTCCGAGCCGGCGACGCTGGGCAGGCCCATCGCGTCGCAGAGGCGGGCGGCGAAGTCGTTCTCGACGGCGCTGCCGCGCCCGTTCAGCCGTTCCATCGCAACGCAAGCGGTATAGGCGGGGTTGGCACCGGCGCGGGCGAGCGCGTCAGCGTACTCCGACTCCCGCTCTGGCGTCCAGGGCATCTGGCGCCGATAAGGGTGGGCGGCGATGCAGGCGCCGCCGGCGCGCGCAACGTGCGCCGCCAGCTCGCGCGAGCGGTGCATGCCGTAGACGTAGCGGTCGATGCCGAAGCAGAGGAAATGCCCGTCCTCCGTGTTGATCTCGACGCCGGGCAGGACGAGGAAGTCGTGCCTGCGCCCGAGGGCGCGCAGCTCCGCCGCGTCCCAGAAGTAGTCGTGCTCGGTCAGGCAGAGGCCGTCCAGGCCGGCGGCGCGCGCCCGCTCGACCAGCTCGTCGGCGTCGAGGTCGGAGTCCCAGGAGAGAGAGCGGGAGTGGGCGTGAAGATCGATGAGCATCGAGCAGATTGTAGTACCGAAACCCCTTAGGCGGAATCGGCGGGCTTAGCGGCCGGCGTAGCGCGGCGGCCGCTTCTCGACGAAGGCGGCGCGGCCCTCGCGCTGGTCCTCGGAGCGGCTCGCCTCGCCGATGGCGACGGCCTCGAGGGCGAGGGCGTCGGCGAAGCTGAGGTCGACGCCGCGGTAGGCGGCGAACTTGATGCTCGCGATGAGGCTGGTCGGGCCGGCGGCGAGCTTTTCCGCCCACGCCTGCACCGTCTCGTCCAGCTCCTCCGGCGGCACCGCGTGGTTGATGAGCCCCAGCCGCTCCGCTTCCGGCGCGTCGACCGGCTCGCCCGTGATGAGCATCTCCAGCGCTTTCTTCAGGCCGACGTAGCGCGGCAGGATGGAGGTGCTGCCGATCATGCCGTGCTGCACGTATGCCGCGGCCAGCTTCGCGTCGTTGGCGGCGATGGCGATGTCGCTGGCGAGGACGAGGTCGAGCCCGGCGCCGTAGGCGTAGCCCTGCACACGCGCCAGGATCGGCTTCGGGTTAGAGCGCAGGGCGTCGCGGAAGCGGAAGTAGTTGGAGCGCAGGTCGCGCGCTACCGTGCGCGCCGCCGGCGGCCGTCCCGCCCCGCCGAGGGAAAGCCCCTCCTTGATATCGTCGCCGGCGCAGAAGGCGCGCCCCGCGCCCGCGAGGACGATGACGCGCACCTCTTCGTCGCGGGCACAGTCCTCCAGCGCCGCCAGCAGGCGGTCGCCCAGCTCGATGTTGATGGCGTTGAGGACGCGCGGGCGGTTCAGCGTCAGCCGGCAGATCGCACCCGCCTTCTCGACGAGGAGGACAGGCGCGGCGGCTTCTTCCGGTGCTATCGGTGCCTCCAGACTAGGGCGGGCGCCCCGATTCTAGCACCACTCTTTACGTCCCGGTCGTGCGGGCCGACAATGTGGGCCCGTTCACCAAAGTCGCGGGGGCCGGAGGAGGCCATGGCTGAGGAGCGAATCGGCACGATCGACCACTACTTCGCCCGCATCGGTGTCGCGGGCATCGCCCTGACGGCGCCGCTCAGGGTGGGCGACCGGATCCACGTCCGCGGCCATACGACAGACTTCGAGCAGACGGTCGACTCGATCCAGATCGAGCACGAGAGCGTGCAGGAGGCCAAACGCGGCGCCTCGGCCGGCATCATGGTGAGCGAGCGCTGTCGTGAGGGCGACGAGGTGTACAGGGTCACTTGAACCGGGCCGTCCGCCGTTCGCGCCGCTTCCCGCGCGTGAGATAATCGCGGCACTTACGTCACAGGAGGGGCCGCGCCGTGCTTAGCGTCGAAGAGAACGAGCTGATCTGCCGCGTGGGGCCGGGCACGCCGATGGGCGACCTGATGCGCCAGTACTGGCTCCCGGCGCTGCGCTCTGACGAGCTGCCGGCGCCCGACTGCCCACCCGTGCGCGTGCGGCTGCTGGGCGAGAACCTCATCGCCTTCCGTGCTACCTCCGGCCGCGTCGGTCTCGTCCGTAACGCCTGCCCGCACCGCGGCGCCTCTCTCTTCTTCGGCCGCAACGAGGAGGAGGGGCTGCGCTGCGTCTACCACGGCTGGAAGTTCGACGTCGACGGGCGCTGCGTCGACATGCCTTCGGAGCCGGCGGAGTCGAACTTCAAGAGCAAGGTGCGGACGACCGCCTATCCCTGCGTCGAGCGCAACGGCACGGTCTGGACCTACATGGGCCCGCGTACTTCTGCGGAAGTACCGTCTCTGCCGGCCATCGAAGCGAACCTGATGACCGACGGCCACTCGTCGGTGTTGACCGTCGTGCGCGACTGCAACTGGCTGCAGGCGATCGAAGGCGACATCGACACGAGCCACGCCGGCTTCCTCCACTGGGGCTCGCTGCCGGTGAAGGAAGCGGAGCGCAGCCCGCGTCCGGACATGAGGTACCTGCTGCGGACGCCGCTCAAGTACTCGGTGCGGGACGCCGTCTTCGGCACCAGCTACGCCGCGCCGCGCGAGGCGGAGCCAGACAGCTACTACTGGCGCATGGCGAGCTTCCTCTTCCCGTTCTACAGCATGGCGCCGCAAAACCCGCTGCGCGGCGTGGTGACCCACTGCCGCGCCTGGGTGCCGATCGATGACGAGCACTCGATGTTCTGGACGTGGAACTGGCACGCCGGCGAGGCCAGGGGCTTTCCGGCGCCGGCGGCGGCGGGCGGCGCGCCCGGCATGCCGATGCTGCCGAACACGGCGGACTGGATGGGGCGCTTCCGCCTCGTCGCGAACCGGGAGAACGACTACCTGATCGACCGCGCGGTGCAGCGCTTCGAGAAGTCTGGCCGAGGGTTCACCGGCATCGAGGGCGTGCACCTGCAGGACCAGATGATCACGGAGGCGATGGGGCCGATCTACGACCGCAGCCGCGAGCACCTCGGCACGACGGACGCGATGATCATCCGGACGCGGCGGCGGATCGCCGAGACGGTGAAGGCCTACAGCGACCACGGCGCCCTGCCGGCGACCGTCGACAACCCGGACCTGTACCGAGTGCGCGCGGGCTGGGTCGTTTTGCCGCGCGACGAGGACTTCTGGGACGCGACCGAGAGGCTACGCGGTTCCGTCCTGGAGCAAGAGCTGGCGCCGCCGCCGCCCCCGCTCACCTGATTAATCGCCCTCCAGCGCAACGGCGGCGGCCGGCCGCTCCGCCGGCGCCGAAACGGCAGGCCTTTCTGGCTTCTTCGCCATGAGCAGCAGGAACGCCGCTACCGTCATGCCGGCGGTGCCGCCGATCCAGGCCGGCAAGTAGCTGCCGGTGGCGTCCTTGACGAGCCCGGCGACGGGCGGCCCGAGGCCGCTGAAGAACAGCGCGAACGGCAGTGCGAAGCCGCGGATGCTGCCGATGTTCGCGCCGCCGAAGTAGGCCGGCCACATCGCCCCCTGGATGACGGCGAAGCTCATCGCCGCGGCGCCGAAGAGCATCGTCGAGGCGAAGACCTGCCACTCGGAGTGGACGTTCATCGTCGCGAGGAAGGCGACGACCATCAGCGCCGCCGAGGAGGCCGCGGCGAAGCGCGGCTGAAAGCGGTCGACGGCCCAGCCCGCGGGTATGCCGCCCATGAGGGCCGCCATGGCTTCGGCGGAGAGAGCGAGGGCTACAACGCTGGCGTCGATGCCGCGCTCCTCGAAGAAGGGCACGCGGAAGATGGCGAGCGTGCCCATGCCCAGCATGCGCAGCCCCTCCGAGGCGACGAGCAGCCAGAAGGCGCGGCTGCGGACCGCCTCCTGGCGCGTCCACGAGTGCTCTCGCGCGCCGACGAGTCGCGGCGTCTGTGCCAGGAGCTCCGGCGGCGGCAACGACTCGGGGTCGGGCTCCTCGCCGTCCGGCAGCAGGCCCATGTCCTGCGGCTGGCGCCGGATGATGACCAGGGCGACGAGGACGACGACGAAGGCGCCGCCGAGGCCGAGGATCGCCCAGGCCGCCCGCCAGCCGAAGCGCTCGATGAGGAGCTGGGTCAGGGGCGCGAAGACGAAGATGCCCACGGGAATGCCGAGCGCGGCGATCGAGAGCGCCTTGCCCCGCTGGCGCACGAACCAGCGCGCCACCGGCACGGTGCCGTAGAGGCTGGTGCCGCCTTGCAGGCCGAGCAGCCCGGCGGCGAAGAAGAGCGGCATGATCTGCCAGCCGCTCGAGAGGGAGGCGAGGCCGACCGCGACGAGCCCGCCCAGGGCCCCGGCTATCGCCAGCGGGATGCGGGCGCCGTGCCTGTCCAGGATGCGGCCCAAGAACCAGCCGGAGGCGCCAAAGCCGAGGAGTCGCGCCGACTGGGCGAGGCCGAACTCCAGCTTGCTTATGCCCAGGTCGTCCGTCATCGGCTGGATGAAGAGGGCGACGGTCAAGTTGCCCATGGCGCCGGAGGCTACGCTGATCAGAGCCAGCCCGCCGACGATCACCCAGCCGTAGTAGACGCCTCGAAACGGCCGCACTGCGGCCATTCTACGGGCTCGGCCGGCCGGCACCAGTCGCGAGCGTGCCATGCTCGGAGGAGCCGTTCGGCCGTAGATTCGTGTCAGCCGGCATCTTGTCTGCCTCGCCCGCAGGAGATAGGTTCGAAGAGGCTCGACTGGCCCGAAGGGGGCCCTCTCGCCGGAAAGGAGCCAAGACGTGTGGATCGAACCGGAAGACGAAGCGCGGCTCGTTAGGCTGAGGAGCTTGTCGGCGGCCGAGGGCATCCTCAGCGTCTACCTGCCCATAGAGGCCGGCCAGGCGTTACATCATGGCTACGTGCCGGCTCTGATGGACATCCTGCGCGACGCCCGCGAAGCGGCAGCCTCCGACGCGGAGCGCGAGCGCATCGAGGCGGAGTCGGAGCGCGTCTTGCGCTACGTCCGCGAGGAGTACACGCCCGCCGGCCGCACCTTAGTCCTCTTCGCCAGCGGGCCGCGCGACCTGCTGGAGCCGCTGCGCATCCAGCTGGCGCTCCCCGCCCTCGCGCGCTTCCGGGCGAAGCCTTTTCTCGCGCCCCTGGACGCGGCGATGGAGGACGAGCCGCGCGTCGCCGTTGCCGTCGTCGACGAGCGCCAGGCGCGCATATTCGTGACCTTCCTGGGCGAGCTGGAGTCGCGCCAGAAGATGGCGGACGCCGTGCCAGGCTTGCAGCGCCAGGGCGGCTGGTCCGCCTTCAAGTACGAACGCGACCGCCTCCACCACATCGAGGAGCACTTCCGTCACGTCGCCGGCGTCCTGGTGGAGCAGCACCGGCGCCTCCCCTTCAAGCGCCTCGTGCTGGGCGGCACGGACGAGAACGTGGAGGCGATGCGAGACGCGCTGCCGGAGGACCTGCGACGGGCCGTCGCCGGCACGTTCCCGGCGGAGATGTTCGCCACCGACAGCGACCTCGTGCAGGCGGCCATCCCCATCGCCGAGGCCGCCGAGCGCGCCGAGGAGGTCGCCCTGGCGACGGAGGTCAGGGACCGGGCGATGGCGGGTGGGCCGGCCGCTCTCGGCTGGGAGGAGACGCTTCAGACGCTGGCCGAGGGGCGCGTGCACGGCCTGGCGCTGGCGGCGCGGCACCTCGGCACGAAGGAGGGCGAGAAAGCCCTGGCGCTGGCCTGGGACACGGACGCCCGCGTCGAGTTCCTCCGGGGCGAAGCCGAGGCGATCCTCGACGCCAACGGCGGCATCGGCGCCCTGCTGCGGTACTGAGGGCGCGCCCCGAAGCTCCTCTCGGAGGCTAGCCCGCGCCGCCGCCCGCCGCGGCTACGGCCGACTCCGGCGCCCGCATGGAGGCGATGACGGCGGCGTCCTGGTCGGAGCCGACCAGTCGCCAGTCCTCGCCCGGCAGCAGGATCTTCTCGCCGGAGCGGATCGAGGTGTAGGGCAGAGACGGGTCGACGCACGGCGGCTCGATGCCGCTGGCCAGCTCCTTCGCCGCATTCAGCAGGATCTGGCGCATGCGGATGATCGCCCTGTCCGTCGTGCCCAGGTGCTCCTTGCTGCGGTCCCAGATCGGCCCGGCGGACTCGACCATGGCGAGGTCCTGGGCGCCGAAGTTCGTGATGCCGGAGAAGTACGTCGTCCGCTGCAGTTCGCGGTCGATCTTGTAGTCGTTGTCCGGCAGGAAGTCGGCGCGGCCGGGCCCGCGGGAGCCGCCGCGACCGCCGCTGGCCGGCCCCATCCCCGGCGCGGCGTAGGGCGTGTTGGCGAAGAGCCCGCCGACGCCGGAGCGGTTCTGGATCTCCTGGCGCACCGTCGGGTTGGGCATTGGCCGCTGCGCGAAGCTGATGAAGTGGCAGCTGTAGTCGTCGATGGGCACGCACATGATGCCGCCGATGGCGAACGGTATCGCGGCGACGACTGTCGTGTAGGGGATGCAGTAGGCGCTGATGCGGACGTGCGTGTTGCCGTGGGGCGTCGTGCGCATGCCGGCGTAGCGGTAGCCGTACCAGGTGTCGTCGACCTCCAGGCGCGGCGCGCGGTCGTGGCGCCAGATTTTCCAGGACATCTTGTAGGACGGGTAGCCGCCGGCGACGTCCGTGCCGTCGTCCGGGATGTCCTGAACGCCCTCGTATTGGTGCAGCCAGGAGATGTGGGACGTATCGATGTTGCCCTCCATGCGCTGCACCCAGTTGCAGTAGGAGATGGACTTGAAGGCGAAGCCCTGCTGGCCAGCGCCCTCTGAGCCGAAGTCGCGGAAGCCCGTCATCTTCTCTTGTGGCCCCATGTAGGTCCAGACGATGCCGCCCGACTCGTGCGTCGGGTAGGCCGTAACCTTCACCTTGATCTTGAAGTTGCTCTCGGCAGGCTCGGAGGGCATGTCGACACAGTTGCCGTCCGTGTCGAACTTCCAGCCGTGGTAGACGCAGCGCAGGCCGCACTCCTCGTTGCGCCCGAAGAAGAGGCTGGCGCCGCGGTGCGGACACGACTGGACGAAGAGCCCCACCTCGCCGTCGGTGTCGCGGAAGGCGACGAGGTCCTCGCCGAGGAGGCGGACGCGGACGGGCGGGCTGTCGGGCGCCGGCAGCTCGCTGGAGAGGAGGGCGGGCGTCCAGTAGCGGCGCAGCAGGTTGCCCATGGGCGTCCCCGGGCCGACTCTGGTCAGGATGTCGTTGTCTTCCTTGCTCAGCATCACAGCCTCCCTTAGCGGATACTAACCTTCGCGTAAAGAGTAC
>DATBWN010000211.1:0-5004 GCA_036514755.1 Dehalococcoidia bacterium
CGACTCGTCAAAGGTTGCTTCGGCCTGGCGGCCTCGCAAAGACAAGAGGAGACAATGCTTGACTGACGACGCACTCATCCCGCCCCACGGCGGCTCGCTCGTCGACCGCGTCGCCACGGGTGACGAGGCGCAGGCGCTCGCCGGGAAGGCGCGGTCGCTGCCGAGGCTCGCGCTCTCCGTCCGCTCCCTCTCCGACCTCGAGATGATCGCTGTAGGCGCCTTCAGCCCCCTCGCCGGCTTCATGGCCCGCCGCGACTACGAGGGCGTGGTAAAGGAGATGCACCTCGCCGGCGGCCTCGCCTGGTCGCTGCCGATCACGGTCTCAGCCGGCCGGGAGGAGGCTCGCGGCCTTGAGGGCAAGCAGGTGGCCCTGACAGATGAGGCAGGCGAGGCGCTGGCCGTCATTGACGTGGCGGAAGCGTTCGACTACGACAAGCAGCGCGAGGCGCGCCTCGTCTACCGCACCGAGGAGGAGGCCCACCCCGGCGTCGCCGCGCTCTACGCGCAGTCGGAGGTGCTGCTGGGCGGGCCGGTACGCCTCTTCAAGCGCCAGCAGCACGGCGACTTCCTTCAGCACCGTCGCGACCCGAAGGAGACGCGCGCCGCCTTCGCCCAGCGGGGCTGGAAGACGGTAGTCGGGTTCCAGACGCGCAACCCCGTGCACCGCGCCCACGAGTACATCCAGAAGTGCGCCCTGGAGACGGTGGACGCGCTGCTCCTCCACCCCCTCGTCGGCGCGACGAAGGACGACGACATCCCGGCCGCGGTGCGCATGGCCTGCTACGAGGCGCTCCTCGAAGGCTACTACCCGAATGACCGCGTTCTCCTCTCCGTCCTGCCGGCCGCCATGCGCTACGCCGGCCCGCGCGAGGCGATCTTCCACGCCCTGGCGCGCAAGAACTACGGCTGCTCCCACTTCATCGTCGGGCGCGATCACGCCGGCGTCGGCAGCTACTACGGCACCTACGACGCGCAGCGCATCTTCGGCGAGTTCCGGCCGGAGGAGCTGGGCATCGCGCCAATGTTCTTCGAGAACAGCTTCTACTGCCGCGCCTGCGGCTCCATGGGCACGGCGAAGACCTGCCCCCACGGCGACGACGAGCACGTCAGCCTCTCCGGCACGCGCGTGCGCCAGCTGCTCGCCCAGGGGGAGATGCCGCCGCCGGAGTTCAGCCGGCCGGAGGTCGCGCGCATCCTCATCGCCGCGAGCGGCGGCAAGTAGGCGCCCGTGTCCGAATCGAGGCCGGTAGAGGGACAGCTCATGGTCGCCAGGCGCGCTCCTGTCGTGGAGGACGCGGTCGCCGCGGCCGACCACGCCCGCCCCGTCTCGCTGCGCGGCGCTGCGCTCCGGGCTGCCTTCGTCCTTGGTGCGCTCTGGCTGTTCGTCATCGCCCTGCAGCTGATCAAGGTCGGCGGCGGCGGCCTGCGGCCCGTGCTGGACGGCGTCTCCGCCGACGGCACGCTCGGCCACTTCGGCTTCGGCTGGTTTGGCGCCTACGTCGTCATGAGCGGCTCGCCGATAGCCGCCGTCGCCATGAGCCTCTTCGCCGGCAGCGCGATTAGCGACCTCGAGACGTTTGCGATGATCAACGGCACCCGCATGGGCGCCTCGCTCATCGTCCTCGTCGTCGGCTTCGTCTCCTACGTGACGGGCCGGCGCAACCCGGACGGGCTCTACATCGGCGTCGTCGCGCTGCTAACGGCGATAACGCTCTGGGGCCCGGCGATGCCGCTGGGCCTCTTCGTCCTCGACCAGGGCTGGCTAGATGGCGTGCGCGTCGGCAGCCCAGGGGCGCTGACGTCCTTCGTCGGCTACCTGTCCGACCCGCTGGTAGAGCCCCTGGACGAGGCGCTGCCGCGGCTTGCCGTGTTCCTCAGCGGCGTCGGCGTGCTCGTCGCGAGCTTCTATCTCTTCGACCGCGCCCTGCCCAGCCTCGAACGGCCCGGCCCGCGCATCGAGGCGCTGTCCGAGGCGCTGCAGCGGCGCTACGCGATGTTCCTCTTCGGCGCGCTGATGACGCTGGTCACGCTCTCGGTCTCGCTCTCCGTCACCATTCTCGTGCCGCTGGCGCTGAAGGGCTACGTGCGCCGCGACCGCGTCATCCCATACGTCATGGGCGCCAACGTCGCCACCTGGATCGACACGCTCGTCGCGGCCCTCCTGCTCGACTCCGCACGCGCCTTCACCATCGTGCTGACGCAGATGCTGGTGGGCGGCCTCGTCTCGCTCCTCATCCTCGTCTTCTTCTACGGGCCGTACACGCGCCTCATCCTCGGCGCTGCGCACGCCGCGTCGAGCAGCCGGCACAACCTGCTTCTCCTGGTGAGCGGCTTATTCGCCGCGCCGGTGCTCTTCCTGCTGGCCTGAGGAGGCATGCTACAATTGTTGATGAACTCACTTAACATTAGGGGCAAGCGGCGATGAAGGTCTCGATGAAGGGCGACTACGGCGTGCGGGCGCTCATAGAGCTCGCCCACCACTACGGCGAAGGCCCGGTGCAGAGCGCGGTCATCGCCAGCCGCCAGGGAGTACCAGAGCCCTACCTCGACCAGCTGCTGACCGCGCTGCGCCGCGCCGGCTTCATCCGGAGCGTGCGCGGGCCCCAGGGCGGCCACGCCCTGATCCGCGACCCGCAGGAGCTGCGCCTGAGCGAGGCGATCGGCGCCCTGGAGGGCTCGCTGGCGCCCATCGCCTGCCTGGACGACCCCAACGGCTGCCGCAAGTCGACGAGCTGCAGCCTGCGCCCCGTCTGGCAGGAGGTGGAAGCGGCGACGATCAGAATCCTCGACAGCATCACCATCGCCGACCTGGCTGAGCGCGAGCGCGCCGGCAGCGTCGCCCGCTACGCGATCTGAGGCCCAACGATGCAGACGAGAACGGAAGCTGGAATCGCTGACAGCGTCCTCGACCTCATCGGCAACACGCCGATGGTGCGGCTGGAGCGCATCCGGCCACCCGGCAGCGCCGAGGTCATCGGCAAGATGGAGTCGCTGAACCCGGCCGGCAGCGTCAAGGACCGCATCGCTCTGTCGATGATCGAGGACGCGGAGCAGCGCGGCATCCTCAGGCCCGGCTCCACCATCGTCGAGCCGACGAGCGGCAACACGGGCATCGGCCTCGCCATGGTGGCGGCCGCCAAGGGATACAAGCTGATCCTGACGATGCCGGAGAACATGAGCGTGGAGCGGCGCAAGCTCATGCAGCGCTACGGCGCCCAGGTCATCCTCACGCCCGCTATCGAGAGCATGACCGGCGCCGTCTTCGCCGCCCAGGAGCTCGTGGAGAAGAACCCGGACTACTTCATGCCGCAGCAGTTCAACAACCCGGCGAACCCGGAGGTCCACCGCCGCACGACGGCGCAGGAGATCCTGCGCGACACGGGCGGCCGCCTGGACGCATTCGTGGCCGGCGTCGGCACCGGTGGCACCATCACCGGCGTGGGCGAGGTGCTGAAGGAGAAGCTGGCCAACGTCCTCGTCGTCGCCGTGGAGCCGTCGCGCTCGCAGGTGCTCGCCGGCGGCAAGCCCGGCTTGCACGCGATCGACGGCATCGGCGCCAGCTTCGTGCCCAGCGTCCTCAACCGCGACGTCTACGACGAACTCATCGCCGTGCGCGACGAGGACGCCATCGCCATGACGAAGAAGCTGACGCAGCTGGAGGGGCTGCTGGTCGGCATCTCCGCCGGCGCCAACGTCTTCGCCTCGCTGCAGGTCGCCAAGCGCCTGGGCGAGGGCAAGCGCGTCGTCACGGTGCTGCCGGACACGGGCGAGCGGTACCTGAGCGTGAGCTTCTAGTGCAAGACGAGAGCGTGCGCTATGGTGGGAACCCAGGCCGGCGGGAGGTCAGCAGGATGGTAAACGTCTACATACCGACGCCGTTTCGCGGCTTCGTCGGCAACCGGGCGAACGTCGAGGTCGAAGGCCGCGACGTCGCCGAGGTGATCGCGAACCTGGACGCCCGCTTCCCGGGCTTCCGCGACCTCTGCTGCGACGCGGACGGCTCCATCCCGGCCCACATCAACATCTACGTGAACAACCGCGAGATCGGCACCCTGGACGGCCCGGCGACGAAGCTGTCGAAAGGCGACCAGCTAGCCGTCATCCCTGCCCTCGCCGGAGGCGCCCCAGCCGCTGACGACCGCTCTCGCTTTGCGCTGACGCCGGAGCAGGTGACGCGCTACTCGCGCCACATCATCATGCCCCAGGTCGGCAGCGTCGGTCAGCGCAAGATCATCGACGCGAAGGTGCTCATCGTCGGCGCCGGCGGCCTCGGCTCGCCCGTCGCTCTCTACCTGGCCCTCGCCGGCGTCGGCACCATCGGCATCGTCGACTTCGACCTCGTCGACCTCTCGAACCTACAGCGGCAGATCCTCCACCAGAACGAGGACGTCGGCAAGGCGAAGGTGCTCTCGGCCAAGGAGACGCTGAAGGCCTACAACCCGGACGTCAAGGTCGTCACGCACGAGGAGCCGCTGCACTCGGAGAACGCGCTGCGGATCATCGGCCAGTACGACATCATCGTGAACGGCGCCGACAACTTCGCGGCGCGCTACCTGGTGAACGACGCCTGCGTCTTCCTCAAGAAGCCGCTCGTCGACGGTTCGATACTCCTCTTCGACGGCCAGGCGACGGTCTACCTGCCGGGCAAGGGCTGCTACCGCTGCCTCTACCCCCACCCGCCGCCGCCGGGGCTGGTCCCGTCCTGCGCCGAGGCGGGGGTGCTCGGCGCGCTCTGCGCCACCATCGGCTCCATCCAGGCCACGGAGGTGCTGAAGCTCATCCTCGGCATCGGCGACAGCCTGCAGGGCCGCCTCCTGCTCTACGACGCCCTCTCGATGGAGATGCGCCAGGTGCGCATCCGCCGCGACCCCAACTGCGTCGTCTGCGGCGACAACCCGACGGTGACGGAGCTCATCGACTACGACGAGTTCTGCGGCACGGCGCCCGTGGGCCTGCAGGAGGCGACTGCGTGAGCGTGGAGGTACGGATTACGTCGGTGCTGCA
>DATBWN010000212.1:0-3616 GCA_036514755.1 Dehalococcoidia bacterium
GGAGGCGCGGCTGGGCGAGGGCGGACCACCCGTCCAGGCTCAGTGAGTCCGCCAGTTCGTGGACTTCGACTGGGACGAAGGCAACCGCGACAAGAACCTCCGTCACGGCGTCCAGGATTGGGAGATAGAAGAGGCTTTCGAGGACCCGAGGCGCAAGGCACGGTCGCTCGGTAGTTTCCGGGGCGAGTTGAGGAGGGAGTTGCTCGGGCGCTGCCAAACGTCCGGCAAATACCTCAGAATCGCTTACACTGTAAGAGAGCGCTCCAACGTTCGGCTACTGAGACCGATCAGTGCGGTCGAAATGTCGCCGAGGGAGAGGACGACTCGAGATGAAGCGGCAACCTACTGCCCGAAAGATCATACACAGTCTGAACGAAATGCCAGATTTCGCCTCCGAGGACGAGGAGCGAGAGTGGTGGGCTCAGCACGAACTGAGCGACGAACTTTACAACTCGCTTGAGGATGTCTCCGCGGAGCTCGACAAGATCGCGCCGCTGCCCCGGAAAGCAAAGGCCGCGCCCAAGCGCTAACACCTAGTCGATCAGAAACTCCCGCACGGCCGCCACGAAGCCTTCAAACTGGTCGTGGTGCACCCAGTGACCGGCGCCCTCGAAGACGAGGGGGCGGGAGCCGGGGACCGCCCCCGCCAGCGCCTCGCGGCCGGCGAGGCGCATGAGCCAGCTCTCGGCGCCGCCGACGAGCAGCACCGGGGCGCGGATGCCCTTCCACAGCGCCTTCGCGTCGTCCGCGTTCCAGGCGGGCGAGGTCAGCCGCACGTAGTTGTCGAACTTCCAGACGTAGGCGCCGTCCTCGCGCCGGCGCACGGCGTGCTCCGTCAGGTGGTGCACCATCTCCGGCGTCAGGTGACGGTTCTCCTCCCGCATTCGCGCCGCGGCCGCCTCCAGCGTCGGATACGGGTGCGCCTGGCGCCTCTCCATCTCGCGCACCTCCTCGACGTAGCGGCGCAGGCGCCGCGACGCCGACGCGCCGAAGTCGAGCCGGCCGAAGCCCTCGATGGAGACGACCTTGCGCACGCGCTCCGGGAAGGCGGCGGCGAAGTCGAGGACGAGGCGCCCGCCCAACGAGTGGCCGACAAGGTGCACAGGGCCGCGATTGATCACGTCGACGAGGCGGGCGAGGTCAGCGACGTGGTCCGAGAGCTCGTAGGCGCCGCCGACGGCCCAGTCGCTGTCGCCGTGGCCCCGCAGGTCCGGCGCGTAGACGGCGAAACGGTCGAGCAGGCGCGCGGCGACGAAGTCCCAGCTGCGGGCGTGGTCGCGGCCGCCGTGGACGAGGAGCAGCGGCGGCTTCGTCTCGTCGCCCCAGGCGACGTAATGCAGGCGCAGGCGGGACGCCTCGTAGAAGCGATCTTCGGGTTCGGTCACACGCCCAGCGTAGGGGGAGAGGGGAGTAGGGGCAAGGCGAGGTGTTGATGACAGCGGAACCCGCTTCGACTACTATCTAGAACAAGCGCTCCAATCCTGAGAGGGAAGAGATGACCAGCAAGCCACCACCTCCACCCCCAACTCCACCTCCCAGCGGCCCGTTCATTCAGGCAGCCTTGATCTGCGAGAAGGTACTCGAAGAAAAGGACGGCGTCCTCTCGCTTGTCAGGGTTGTCGACCGCTTGACTCACGTGGTCAACGCGCCATCGATGCCCGCCGAGCTCCCTCACGTCCAGTTCCAGTGCGTCCTGCTCATAATGCTGAAGTCGGGACGTGCGCGAGGTCGCCACCAGGTGGAAGTCGTGCTGGAGCACCCTTCCGGGCGGCGCACGAACTCGGTCTCTACGTCTGTCCAACTCGAAGGCGAAGAGCGGGGAGCGAACCTGATCGCTCGGACCACAGTGACCTTTGACGCTGAGGGGCTCTACTGGTTCGACGTGCTTGTCGACGGTGGGCTGCTGACTAGGATTCCCTTCAGGATGATGTACCAGTTGGTGTCAACTGGAACGAGAAGCTAAGAGAAGGCGTGTGAGCAGCTCCAGAAGATGAGAGCTGGGTGGTAACGGCACCCGTGGTAGAGAGGTCCTTGTCGGAGTCTTCAACCACTACGTTGATGCTCGTGCCCAAGACCTGCCGAAGAGCAGATCTGAACTGTCGTTCACTGAAGTTGCCTTTATTCATCTCGATCATGCCCAACTCGAACATCGTGGCAATCTCAGATGGCTTTATCTCTGGCGGCAGTGAAAGGAGAACGGCTCGATTTAGGCGAAACCACGCTTCGGCGTCCTTAAGAGGCAGCCGTCTCTCCAGATAAGCCCGCATCTTAGGCTCGATCTCAAAGGCTGGATGCATGACTATTCCCCCCAATCAACCGGAACCGGTCCTTACAGTCTCACCCGAGCGGTTACGAAATGAGTTCAACGCTCGTGGATTCTATCAGAGAATGAGGTCGGGCGAACTGCGACGCAGGGTGCACAACCCGACTATCCACTTAAAGGGTCGGCTCGCCCGGGCAAGACATGAGCCTCGCTGCACCCACAGTCAGATAGTCTCGTACTACGACCTCGACGGGGTAAAGGTTGCCGTTGTCCATCAGTACCGCAGAAGGGACGGGAGTCTCGGGGCGAGCGGCCTTCCTGATCCGAAGTGGCTGAGGATCGATAACGAAATCTGGATAGTAAACCAATAGCGTTGTCATTGTAGCAGCACTGTGCAAGGGGGCGGCCTTTCGACCGCCCCCTTAGCTGCCCAGCCCGCCTATCGCCTAGGCGACGACATCGGCCGAGGAGATGCCGTCCAGCCGGGCGACGGCGAGCGTCGAGAACAGCGCCAGGCCGACGTACCACTTGCAGCGCCAGCGCCGCGCGTCCTTCGTCTCCAGCGCGCCGACGTTCTCCACCTGGATGCCGCCGTTCGTTAGGCCCGCCAGCTGCCCCTCGCCCGCCTTGACGGCGAAGACGCTGCTGGAGGCGCCACCCGTCTTCGCCGAGAAGGCGCCGGAGGCGATGGCCTCCGTGTCGACCATGAAGTCGCTCTCGAAGACTGGGATGCCGTCGTAGAACATGACGCGCCGGCCGAAGTCGCCCGCCTCGTACTGCACGGGCGAGGAGAGGGCGCGGGCGTAGGCGCTGATGCCGCGCCGCGTCCGCCGCGTCATGAGTAGGAAGTCGGGCTTGCCGGGCTTCGCCAGGTCGATGGCCTCGTCCAGCTTCTTGAGGGAGAGGGCGGCCGGCGTCGTGCCGGAGCCCATGTGGATCTGCTGGCCGGACGGCGCCAGCTTGTGCAGGCCGTCGAAGCCCTTGGCGTCGACGGCGGTGTCGCCGTAAATGAACTCGTCCTCGAACTCGTGGGCGACGGCCTTCGCCTTCAGCTCGAGCACCGCCGCCTCAATGTCCTGGACGTTGCTGCGCGTCGTCGCGACGTACTGGTCGACGTCGGCGTCGCCGCCGAGGATCTTCAGCGTCGCCAGGACCTGGGTGAAGGTCGGCGTCGACTCCGTCCAGGTGTCGCCGACGTCGAAGAACGAAGCCGTCGCCATCGCGTTCTCGCGGTTGTAGGTGAGGGCGTTGCCGACCATCTCGATGAAGGGCAGGGCCTCGAGGACGCGCGACTCCTTGACCACGGTCTCGATGACGCCCTGCAGGACGACGTCGTTGGAGAGCTTGGCGGCT
>DATBWN010000213.1:0-3873 GCA_036514755.1 Dehalococcoidia bacterium
GCCTTCGTCTCCGCCAGGCCGGCGAGGACGGCGGCGTTCATGGCGAAGCTCTCCTTCGTCGTCGGGAAGGTGCCGGCGCGGACCTCGGCGGCGTACTGCTCGATGGCCTGGCGAATGGCTGCGCCGACGTCGGCGTACTGCTTGACGTGGCGGGGGATGTGGCGCGGCAGGAAGGTCGTCGCGTAGGAGAGGAGGTCGTGCCAGACCTGCACCTGGCCGTCGCAGCCGGCGCCGGCGCCGATGCCGATCGTCGGGATGCGCAGGCGGCGGCTGACCAGCTCGGCCAGGGGCGCCGGGATCGTCTCGAGGACGATGGCGAAGGCGCCGGCCTGCTCCAGGGCGATGGCGTCCTCCAGCAGGCGCTCCGCGGCCGCCGGCGTCTTGCCCTGCACCTTGTAGCCCGAGAGCTGGTTGATCGACTGGGGCGTGAGGCCGATGTGACCCACGACGGGTATTCCCACCTGCACCATTCGGCGCACGGTCTCCGCCATGTGGGCGCCGCCTTCCAGCTTCACGGCCTGGCAGCCGCCCTCCTGCAGGAAGCGGCCGGCGTTGCGCAGCGCGTCTTCCACCGAGGCCTGGTAGCTCATGAACGGCAGGTCGCCGACCACGATCGAGCGCTGGCAGCCGCGGACGACAGCCTTCGTGTGGTGGAGCATCTCCTCCATCGTCACGGGGATGGTGCTGTCGTAGCCGAGGACGACCATGCCCAGGCTGTCGCCGACGAGGACCATGTCAACGCCGGCCTCCTCCGCGATGCGCGCCGAGGGGAAGTCGTACGCGGTGAGCATGACGATCTTCTCGCGCCGCGATTTCAGCGCCTGTATGTCAGCGACGGTGATCCGGGCCATTTCTTCCCTCCCTGCCACGGGACGATGGTCAAGCATTCATCTGAAGCCAGCGCACCGCCGCGGGAATATCGCGGGCGACGCGGGCCATCTGGTTGCGCGCGTCGACGTAAACCAGCGTCGGCCGGTGCGAGCGCGCCTCAGCCTCGTCGAGCTGAACGTAGCTGAGGATGATGACGCGGTCTCCCACGGCGACGAGGTGGGCGGCGGCGCCGTTGACGCAGATGACGCCCGAGCCGGACTCGCCCTCGATGGCGTAGGTCTGGAAGCGGGCGCCGTTCTCGATGTCCAGGACGTGCACCTGCTCGAACGGGAGGATATCGGCGGCGCGCATAAGCTCGGCGTCGATGGTGATGCTGCCCTCGTAGTCGACGTTCGCCTCCGTGACGGTGGCGCGGTGGATCTTGCTCTTGAGCATCGTCCGCATCGGCGTCCTCCGACGAAATATGCCCTCTCGATCCGAGACCGAGAGGGCACACGAGGCGACGCTTCGCGCTTCCTATGTGCTGTCTCGGTCGCTGCCGATCCGAGCAGGCTTGTTCTTCGATTCTACCGCTGGCTGCCCGTCCTGGGAAGGATCAGCCGCGTCTTGAGTATATCAGGGCTGTCTAGGTGCCGATTCGACTACAGGAAGGGGCCGAAGGGCCTGCTAGAACTCGATGCGGAAGCCCTCGTGCGTGGCGCGAAAGCCGAGGCCTTCGTAGAAGCGATGGGCGGCCGGCCGGCGCTTGTTGCTGGTGAGGGCCAGCTTGTAGCAGCCGGCGGCGCGGGCCGCGCCGATGGCAGCCTGCATGAGCAGTCGGCCGTAGCCGGAGCGCCGCTTTGTCGCGTCGACGACGATGTTCTCGACGGCGGCCCAGGGCGAGCCCTGATGGCTGAGGTTCGGCACGATGATGAGGACGAGGGACGCCTCGACGCGGCCGTCCTCCTCGACGACGAGGACGCGCTGGCGCGGATCAGCCTCGATCGCCTCGAAGGCTCTGACGTAGCCCCCGGCGAGGGTCGGCCCGGGCGCCTCGCGCTGCTCGTCCAGAGAGAGCTGCGCCAGCAACTCGACGAGGCGGGGCAGATCAGCGCTCGTGGCGTCGCGGATAACGGGCGCGGCCATGGCGCCTAGAGAATAGCAGCGGTCGCCGACTCCAGCGTCGGCAGGACGATGTCGGCGCCGGCCTCGGCGAGGGCGTCCGCCGAGGCGATGCCGGTGGCCACGGCGACGGCCACGGCGCTATGCGCCCTGGCCGCAGCGACGTCGTGCGGCGTGTCGCCGATGACGAAGACCGTCTCGTGCCGGCCGAAGACACGCTCGGCGTTGCGGATCGCCTGGGCGATGAGCGCTGCGCGATCCTCTGTACCGTCGCCGAATCCGCCGACGCTGAAGTAGCTATCGAGGCCGTAGTGGCGCAGCTTGATGCCGGCAGAGGTGCGGAAGTTGCCCGTACCCAGGGCGACCGTCGCGCTGTCGTCCGCGGCGAGGCGGCCGAGGAGAGCCTCGACGCCGGGCAAGACGCGCCCCTGCGTCGCTGCCCGAAGCGAATGAGGAAGACGGCGGAAGTAGGCGCGCTTGAAGCGCCGCAGGTCGTCCGCGAAGGCCTGCCCTGAGCCTGTCGAAGGGGCGCCGTTGGCCAGGCCGGCGGCGACGAGCGCGGCGCGCAGGATGGCACGGTCCGTCCGGCCGCTGAACTCGACGCCGCGGAAGCCATCCGCCAGGCCCCAGACGGCCTCGAAAGCAGCGCGCATCGCCGCGCCGCCGGCGCCGCCAGTGGCGATGAGCGTGCCGTCGATGTCGAAGAGGTAGAGGCGGCGGGACATCAGTCGTCAGTCATCAGTCGTCAGTTGTCAGTGATCAGTTGTCAGACGTTCTGCGCACGGGCTCTGGGAACTGACAACTGAAAACTGATCACTCAACCCGGTAGCCGGCCTTGACCCAGGCCTCGGTGCCGCCTTCGACGTTGTAGAGGTCCTTGAAGCCGAGGGCGGCGGCGAACTCGCAGGCGAGGGCGCTGCGCTGGCCCACGGCGCAGATGAAGACGAGCTCCCTGTCGGTCGCCAGCTCGGCGCGGCGCGCGACGACGGACATGTGAGGGACGTTGATGGCGCCGGGCACGTGGCCGCCGCCGTACTCGGCCGGCGTGCGCACGTCGATCACCTGCACGCTATCGTTGTCGATTTTCGCCTTCGCCTCGGCGGCGGTGATGCGCGTAAACGGCTCGCGCGGGTCCTGCGTCGCCATGCTTCGACAAGCCTCCTCAGGCTGTTCTGCTGCTCGCTTTGCGCTTCGAGTATATCAGCAGCATCGCGTTTGACCTCGCCCATCGCCGCGGCCTATAGTTGCCTGCCTGCCGACCGGCGGGCGACTTCGCCTCAATCGCTCACCCAGAAGAGGTTAGGCATGACCGCCGATTCCCTCGACCCAGAGAGGCTCCGCGCCAAGCAGTCGCTGCTGGCGCAGGTGTCCTTCGGAGCCTACACGGCGCCGATGATCGCCCTCGGCGTGAGGCTGGGCCTGTACGGGGCGCTGGCTGACGCGGGCAGCGTCACATCGCGGGAGCTGGCCGAGCGCACCGGCCTGCACGAGCGCTGGCTGCGCGAGTGGCTGCGCGGCCAGGCGGCGGCGGGCTTGATCGAGTACGAGGGCAAGGGGCGCTTCCGCCTCTCGCCGGAGGCCGCCTACCTCCTGGCGGACGAAGAGAGCCCCGCCTTCGCCGGCGGCCGCATGCTATCCATCCCCGTGCACGTCGCGACGCTGGAGCGGCTGCCGGAGGCATTCCGCACCGGCCTCGGCTTCACTTGGGACGACCGCGGCCGCGGCGCCGCCGAGTCGACGCAGCGGGCGCGCAGCGCCTGGTATCAGCGCGAGCTGGTAGCGAAGGTCCTGCCGGGCGTCGAAGGGCTGGCGGCGAAGCTATCGGCCGGCGCGGAGGTGGCGGACGTCGGCTGCGGCAGTGGCCTGGCGCTCATCGAGATCGCCAGGGCCTTCCCGCGCTCGCGCCTGCACGGCTACGAGGTCTCGGCAGCGGCGCTGGAG
>DATBWN010000214.1:0-4141 GCA_036514755.1 Dehalococcoidia bacterium
ACGCCAACCATCGCCACGACGCCGCTGGTGTCGGAGCAGCTGACCGCGACGCAGCAGCAGGTGGTCGAGACGCAGCAGCAGCCGGTGGCGGAGGTGAAGAGCCTGCCGAAGTCCGGCTCCGGCGGCTACCTCGGCGTTGCCACCGACGCCGGCGCGGCCTTCTGGGCGGGCATGCTGGCCGCTCTGCTGGGCGGCCTCAGCCTGGCCATCGGCGTGCGACGGTTCGGGCGCGCTCGCTAGCGGTCCCAACGGCTGACCAGGCGGGGGGCGCCCTTCCCGAGGAGGCGCCCCCTGTTGTTGTCTCCCCGCGGCCGCTTGTCATTCTGAGCGAAGCGAAGAATCTCGCCTGAAGGCAGAAGGCGACGTCCTGCTCGATCGCTAGACTCCTCGCTGCGCTCGGAGTGACAGTTCGGTGCGGGACTTCAGCCTGGCGGAACCTGGCGCCGGACTGCAGTCGAGCCTTCGCTTCGAGGGTGCGGGTATAATCCAAGCGCCATGCCCCCACCTCTCGACTCATTCGGCGCGCGCGCGTCTCTGAGCGTCGGCGGGCGCTCCTTCACCATCTACCGCCTCGCCGCGCCGCGCCCCGACTCGTTGGGGCGGCTGCCGTTCTCGCTGCGCGTGCTGCTGGAGAACCTCCTCCGCCACGAGGACGGCCTCACCGTCACGCGCGAGGACATAGCCGCCCTCGCTGCCTGGGACGCGAAGAACGTCGGCGAGCGGGAGGTTTCCTTCCGGCCGTCGCGCGTCCTGATGCAAGACCTCACCGGCGTGCCGGCCATCGTCGACCTGGCGGCGATGCGCGACGCGATGCTCGCGCTGGGCGGCGACCCGAAGCGGATCAACCCCCTGCAGCCGGCAGAGCTGGTCATCGACCACTCCGTCCAGGTAGACGAATACGGCGGTCGCGGCGCCTTCCGGCGCAACGCCGAGTTGGAGCTGGCGCGCAACCGTGAGCGCTACGCGCTGCTGCGCTGGGGCCAGCAGGCGCTGGCGAACTTCAAGGTCGTGCCGCCGGACACCGGCATCGTCCACCAGGTGAACCTGGAGCGCCTGGCGCGCGTCGTCTTCGAGGCGGAGCAGGACGGCGAATCCGTGGCCTACCCGGACACCGTCATCGGCACCGACTCCCACACGACGATGATCAACGGCCTCGGCGTCCTCGGCTGGGGCGTCGGCGGCATCGAGGCGGAGGCGTCGCTGCTTGGCCAGCCCAGCCCCATGCTCATCCCGGAGGTCGTCGGCTTCCGCCTCACCGGCCAGCTGCGCGAGGGCGCCACGGCGACCGACCTCGTGCTCACGGTCACGGAGATGCTGCGCAAGCGCGGCGTCGTGGGCAAGTTCGTCGAGTTCTGCGGCCCCGGCCTGGACGGCCTGCCGCTGCCGGACCGCGCCACGATCGCCAACATGGCGCCGGAGTACGGCGCCACGGTGGGCTACTTCCCCGTCGACGCCGAGACGCTGGCCTACCTGCGCTTCACCGGCCGCGAGGAAGAGCACGTGCGCCTGGTGGAGGCCTACTGCCGCGCCCAGGGCCTCTTCCGCGACGCCGCCACGCCGGAGCCCGCCTTCTCCGACCTCCTCGAGCTGGACCTGCGCGACGTCGTGCCGAGCATCGCCGGGCCCAGACGGCCGCAGGACCGCGTGCCGCTGACGGGCGCAAAGGCCGCCTGGGAGGCGGCCCTCACCTCGATGCTGACCACGGGCCACCACGCCGACGAGGCGCTGCTCGACCAGTGGCTTTGGGAGGGCGGCAGCGCCGTCACGCCGTCTGGGGGCAGGAGCAACGCCCTCCCCGATCCGTTCGAGTCCGTGCGCACCGCGTCCGGCTACCGCATCGGCCACGGCGCTGTCGTCATAGCCGCTATCACCAGCTGCACGAACACGTCTAACCCGCAGGTGCTGATGGCGGCGGGCCTGCTGGCGCGCAACGCCGTTCAGCGCGGCCTCACGTCGATGCCGTGGGTGAAGACCAGCCTGGCGCCCGGCTCCAAGGTGGTCACCGACTACCTGACGGAGGCCGGCCTCATGCCCTATCTGGAGGCGTTGGGCTTCGACCTCGTCGGCTACGGCTGCACGACCTGCATCGGCAACTCGGGGCCCTTGCCGGCGGAGGTGGCGCGCGCCGTCGAGGTGGGCGACCTGGTCGTCGCTGCCGTGCTGTCGGGCAACCGCAACTTCGAGGGCCGCATCCACGCCCTCGTGCGCGCCAACTACCTCGCCTCGCCGCCGCTCGTCGTCGCCTACGCCCTCGCCGGCCGCATGGAGATCGACTTCGCCAACGAGCCCGTAGGCCTGGATACCGATCTCAACCCGGTCTACCTGCACGAAATCTGGCCTTCGCGCATGGAAGTAGAGCAGGCGATCCGCGAGAGCATCCGCTCCGATATGTTCCGCACGCAGTACGCCGACGTCTTCAGCGGCGACGAGAGCTGGCGCGGCCTGGACGTGCCCACGGGCGCTCCTTCGACAGGCTCAGGGCAGGGCCTCTTCGCCTGGGACGCCTTCTCCACCTACATCCGCAAGCCGCCCTATTTCGACGGCATGACCATGGAGCCGACGCCGGTGGGCGACATCCGCGGCGCCCGCGTCCTCGCCCTGCTCGGCGACTCCGTGACCACGGACCACATCTCGCCGGCCGGCGAGATCCTCAGGAGCAGCCCGGCGGGCCACTACCTCTCGGCCAACGACGTGCCGGTTGCCGAGTACAACACCTACGGCGCCCGGCGCGGCAACCACGAGGTGATGGGCCGCGGCACGTTCGGCAACATCCGCCTGCGCAACGCCCTCGTGCCCGGCGTGGAGGGCTGGTACACGCGCCACCTGCCGGACGGCGAGGAGATGTCGATCTGGGACGCGGCGCAGAAGTACCAGCAGGAGGGCGTGCCGCTCGTCGTCCTCGCCGGCAAAGAGTACGGCACCGGCTCCTCGCGCGACTGGGCGGCGAAGGGCCCGAAGCTCCTGGGCGTGAAGGCCGTCATCGCCGAGAGCTTCGAGCGCATCCACCGGAGCAACCTGGTGGGGATGGGCATGCTGCCGCTCCAGTTCGAGCCGGGGGAGTCCGCCTCTACCCTCGGCCTCAGCGGCGAGGAGGCCTACGACATTGAGGGCATCGACCCTTCGACAGGCTCAGGGCAGGGGCTGGCGCCGCACCAGCGCCTGACGGTGCGCGCGACGGCGCCGGACGGCGCCGCGACGACGTTCCGCGTCATCAGCCGCATCGACACGCCCATCGAGGCGGAGTACTACCGCCACGACGGGATATTGCCGTACGTGCTCAGGCAGTTGGCCCACTAGCGTGGGGGCATGAGGCTGCCGCTTCTTCCTGTGGCAGCGAGCGTTGAAACCTGAGGCGAAAGCGGGCCTTCAGGGCAGCGCCGCCGACGGGGGCATGGGGGTGTGGAACGACACCGCGGGTTGAAACCCGCGGCATCGAGTGGTGTCTCAGGCAAGTGCGGTTAGGGGCGCAGCCCCTGACGGGGGCATTGGGGGTGTTGAACGACGCCGCGGGTTAGAGCCAGCGACATCGAATGGTGTCTCAGGCAAGCGGGGTACAGGGGCGCAGCCCCTGACGGGGAGTGTGAGGGGTGTCCCCTCACTCAATCGCTACTTATAATCGCGAAGCAGACAAGCCCCGACTAGTCGGGGCGCAGGATGCGCAGCCTGAGGCAGGCCCGAAGACCTGCAGCTACGAGCGTTAGCAAATGAGCGAAGCGTCTAAACCACTCGTCGCCATCATCATGGGCTCGCGGAACGACTGGCCCGAGGTCATGTCGCACGCCGCGAAAACGCTGGACGAGCTCGGCATCGCGCATGAGGCCCTCGTAATGTCCGCCCACCGCACGCCGGCGCGCGTCAGCGAGTACGCCTCGACGGCATCGGCGCGCGGCATCGAGGTGATCATCGCCGGCGCCGGCGGCGCCGCCCACCTCGCCGGCGTCATCGCCGGCCAGACGCAGCTGCCGGTGCTCGGCGTGCCCATCGCATCCTCCTCGCTCAGCGGCCTCGACTCGCTGCTCTCCATGGTGCAGATGCCGGGCGGCATACCGGTCGGTACGCTGTCGATCGGCCGACCCGGCGCCGTGAACGGGGCGCTGCTCGCCGCGGCGATTCTGGCGTTGAAGTACCCGGCGGTCGCAGA
>DATBWN010000215.1:0-7443 GCA_036514755.1 Dehalococcoidia bacterium
GCGAGCATGCCCTCGTATGCCATGGCGAATCTCCTCCCAGCTAGTTGTCCGAAACGGATCGACTGGGACTATACCACCACGCGTCGGAGGCGGCCTAGGGTCGCGAGGCGTACGAGTAGGTCTAGGAGGTCAGGCGACGAGCCTGGGGATCGACGCCCCTTCGTTCTCGTTCCAGAAGACGACCTTGTTGCGGCCCTCGGCCTTCGCCTGGTACATGGCGCGGTCGGCGAGCTCGATGAGCGAGTTGAGGTTGGCGCCGTGCTCGGGCAGGGAGGCGAGGCCGATGGAGATCGTGACGGCGCCGACGGGCTGCTTGTCGTCGCTGCTGAAGGACGCCGCCTCGAAGGCGGCGCGGATGCGCTCAGCGAGGGCCCAGGCCTCCTTAGGGGCCGTGTCAAGGAAGATGAGGACGAACTCCTCGCCGCCGAAGCGGTAGACGCGGTCGTCTTCGCGCACGGAGCTGCGGAGGAGGGCGGCTACCTGCTGGAGCGTGACGTCGCCGACCTTGTGGCCAAAGTCGTCGTTCAGGCGCTTGAAGTGATCGATGTCGGCCATGGCGACGACGGCCGGCCGCCCCTGCTCGACGAGATGGGCGAGGTCGCCGTCCATGTCCTTGGTGAGCTGGAGCCGGTTGGGCAGGCCGGTGAGGACATCCTCGTGGGCGCGACGCTCGCTGGTGTCGGTCGTGTCCGCCGCGACGACGGCTGTCGCCACTTGAGAGGCCATCATCTCGAGGAAGCGCTGGTCTTCGGCGCTGAACGCCGCCTCGGCGCGCGAGTACACGGCGAGGGTGCCGATGACGCGCATTCGGACGATGAGGGGGACGATGATGCCCGACTCCATCTGGGGGTCGCCGGTTTGCGCCGATGGGCTGCGGCCGGCATGGCCCAGGGGCCGCGTGCTCATCATCCGCTCGGCGTCGCTATCGAACTTTATGCTGCGGCCCGTCTTCGCCACGCGGCCGTTCGGGCCCTCGCCCAACGGTGCCGGCGGCAGGTCCGTCAGCTCGCGTCCGCCGACGGTGACCGCGCCGACGACAGCCAGCTCGTTACCGCGCACAAGACGCAGCACGGTCATGTCGGCGCGCGTGAGCTTCATCGCCTCGCGCAGCGTCGCCCGCACGACGTAGTCCAGGCTGAGGGTCTCCGTGATCTCGGAGAAGACGTTGTGCAGGGCGTTGAGCTGGTTGTTGCGGTGCCTGAGCTCCTCCGTGGTGTGGCGCGTTGCCTCGCGGTCGCGGTCGGCGACGGAGAGCACCCTCTGGAGGGCGCGGCTGGCGTAGAAGGCGATGAGGCCGATGAGCGACGCTAGGGCGATGAGGAGGATGACTATCGTGGGGCGAGAGAAGGTAGCGGCCGAATGAGCTTCGTGCCGGTCGTCGCCGTCCTTACGCTCCACCAATCGCATGCAGGGCCCGCTAGGCGACGAGGCTGGGGATCGACGCCCCTTCGTTCTCGTTCCAGAAGACGACCTTGTTGCGGCCGGCGTCCTTGGCCTGGTACATGGCCTTGTCCGCCAGCTCGATGAGGTGATTGAAGTTCGTGTCGTGGTCGGGCAGCGCCGCCAAGCCGATGGAGATGGTGACGGGGCCGACGGGCTCCAGGTTGTCGCCCGTGAGGGGCGTGGAGGCGACGGCGTTGCGCACGCGCTCGGCGAGGGAGCGGGCGCCCTCCGGGCCGATGTCCAGGAAGACGAGGACGAACTCCTCGCCGCCAAAGCGATAGACGCGGTCGTTCTCGCGCACGGAGTTGCGCAGCACAGAGGCCACCTGCTGCAGCGTGACGTCGCCGACCTTATGGCCGTAATCGTCGTTGAAGCGCTTGAAGTGGTCGATGTCCGCCATGGCGACGACGGCGCGACGGCCCTCCTGGAGGAGGAGAGAGAGGTCGCCGACGAGGTCCTCCGTGAGCTGAAGGCGGTTGGGCAGGCCGGTTAGGGCGTCCTGGTGGGCGCGGCGCTCGCTGCGCTCCGTCGTGTCGGCCGCGACGACCGCGGTGGCAACTTGGGAGGCCATCATCTCCAGCACGCGCTCGTCGTCGACGGTGAATGTCTCCGGGCGGCGCGACCAGACAGACAGAGTGCCAACGACGCGGGCGCCGACGATGAGGGGGGCGATGATGCCCGACTCGACGCGGCTGCCCTCCTCTACGCTGGGGCCGAGCTGATCCTGGGCGTTGCGGTCGATGCGTAGGGTGCGACCGCGTCGGGCGGTGCGTCCGTGCGGGCCTTCGCCCAGGGGCACGGGCGGCAGGCCGGGCACCTCCTCGCCTGTGTCGTTCATGGTGCCGCCGACGACAAGCTCGTTTCCTTTGAGCAGGCGCAGGACGGTCATGTTGGCGTTCATGAGGGCCATGGCCTCGCGAACGGTAGCGCGGATGACGTAGCGCAGGCTCAGCGTGTCCGTGATCTCGGCGAAGACGTTGTAGAGGGCGTTCAGCTGGTTGTTACGGTAGCGCAGCGTCTCCGTCGTGCTGCGCAGCGTCTGCTGCTCCTGCTGGGCGGCGGTGAAGGACTCGTGGATGAGGCGGCCGACGAAGATCGTCGCGCCGACCATCGTGGCGAGGAGGGCGCCTAGGGCAACGATGGTGGCGTTCTTCGCCGTGTCCATGCTGCGGTTGAGGTTGGCCTGTTCCTGGCGCACCCTGCTGCTGAGGACGCCTGCTGACTCCTGCAGCCTGTCGCTGAGGCCGGTGAGACTCATGAACATGACGTCGAAGTTCAAGGCGGAAGGATCGTCCAGGTAGGCCTCCACGGCGCCGAGCACCCGCTCGCGCGCCAGCTCCACCGCCCTCAGGTCGATGTCCGCTGCCGTCTGGAGCAGGGAATCGATCTCGCGCACGTAGAACTCGACCATGCGGCTGAACTGAATCGCGTCCTTGTCTGCCAGGCGGATCGAGATGGCAGGGAACTGGCTGGCCGCCGCCTCGTTGCCGGGCGGCCCGCTCAGCGCCGCCGGCAGGGCGGCCTGCACGTCCGGCGGCAGGGCCCTGTAGGTGTCGGAGGCGAGGAAGATGAAGAGGCCGTCGGCCAGGATCTGGATCGGCTGGCCCAGCCCGGCCTGGATGCGCGACGCGTCGATGGCGGCCTGCGACAGGCGGCTCGTCTCGCGCGACCTTGCCTCCATCTTCGAGGAGGCGAAGAAGACGACGGCGACCGCGGCCGCAGCCGCCGCGACGACGATGAACATGTACAGCCGCAAGAGGCTGGACGGCGATAGCGCGCGCATAGAGGGCGGGGCCAGCTTCATCGCAACTGCCTCACCGTAATATCGGCAGACGCGTGCGTAGACTGAAGAGACTCCTTTGCGATTCATTGTCCGCCGGCGCATATGCTCCCCGGCCTATCCCTGGCGTGGTCGAGACGGTATAATCCCGCCGCTACGAGAGCCGCGGCCAGAGGAGGAAGGCGATGATCTACGAGCTGCGCATCTATGACGCGGCGCCGGGCAAGCTACGCGCCCTGAACGAGCGCTTCGCGAGCATCACGATGGGCTACTTCGTGAAGCACGGCATCAAACCGGTCGGTTTCTGGACGGACGACGTGGGCACCAGCGGCCGGCTGACCTATATCCTCGCCTTCGACGATCTGGCGCACCGCGAGCGGGCGTGGGGCGCCTTCGCTGCCGACCCGGACCGCCAGGCGGCTTTCGCAGAGACGGAGAAAAACGGGTCGCTGGTGGCGCGCGTGGAGAATCGGATCATGCGGCCGACCTCCTACTCGCCCCTCAAGTAGAGGCGGGCTGGCAGCCGCGCGCCCATCGCCGAGGCGCCGGAAGACGTAGAATGACGCCCGGCCAATGAGCGAGTCGCTGTTCTCCATCGACGCTGCCCTTGCCCACCTGCGCCGAGCCGACCCGGTACTGGCCGGCGTCATCGACGAGATCGGCCCGTTCGACTGGCTGCAGCGCTCCGACCCCTACCTGGCGCTGGTGCGGACGATCCTGTTTCAGCAGCTGGCGGGCCCGGCCGCGAACGCGATCATGCGCCGCTTCTTCGTTTTCTACAGCGACGGGGAAGCGCCACCCGCGCCGGCGCGGCTGCTGGAAACGACGGACGAGCAGTTCAGGTCGACCGGCGTCTCTCGCCAGAAGGCGGGCTACCTGCGCGACCTGGCGCTGCATGTTGCCGAAGGGCGGCTCGACTTCGCGGCGCTGCTTTCGCTCAGCGACGACGAGGTGGCGCAGCGGATCATGGCCGTGCGCGGCCTCGGCGAGTGGTCGGCGCACATGTTCCTCATGTTCCACCTCGGCCGGCCGGACGTGCTGCCGGTGGCCGACCTGGGCATGCGCCAGGGCATGCGCATCGCCTACGCGCTCCCCGAGACGCCGACGCCGGCGAAAGCGCGGGAGATCGGCGCGCCGTGGGCGCCGCACCGGTCGGTGGGCTCGTGGTACATGTGGCGGGTCACGGAGCCCGTGGCGCAGGACATCTGAGGGCGCGAGTAACATCCACAAGCGATATGTAAACAAGGCTATAATGCGCTCGATTCCCAGATCCCGCGCTAGAGAGAAGGAGCTCGAATGAACAGCGAGAACGCCCGCCGGATGATGCAGGCGGCGCAGGCGAAGGCGGACGAGATCGGCAAGCCGGTGAGCCTGGCCATCGTCAACGCGGCTGGTGCGCTGGTGGCGCTGGACCGCTTCAAGGAGCCGCCGGGCTTTACCCTCCAGGTCGCCGAGGGGAAGGCGGTGGCGAGCGCTGTGATGGGCTTCGACTCAGCGGTCGTGGCGGGCTGGGCGCAGAACCTGCCGGCCATCGTCAACGCTATGAGCTTGCGCTATGCCGGCCGCTTCGTGGCGCTGCAGGGCGCGGTCGTCGTGCGGGACGAGAGCGGCGTCGTCGGCGCCATCGGCGTCTCCGGCGCCACCAGCGAGGAAGACGAGACCATCGCCAAGGCGGGCGCCGCCGCTTACCAGACGTAGCGCTGGGCGCCACGCGGGGCGCACAGACCAGGCTTGCCCACGGGCGAGCAGCAAGCCTCGCTCTCAAGCACGACGCCCTGTATTCTGAGAACCGCGTTGAAGGTCCACGAGTTCCAGGCGAAGGAGCTGCTGGCCCGCTACGGCGTGCCGGTGCCGCACGGCCGCGTGGCCACCAGCGCCTCCGAGGCGCGCCAGGTTGCCGCCGAGCTCGGCGTGCCGACCGTCGTCAAGGCGCAGATCCACGCCGGCGGGCGCGGCAAAGGCGGCGGCATCAAGCTCGCCTCGACGCCCGACGCAGCGGAGGCGGCCGCGCGCCAGGTCATCGGTATGACGCTGGTGACGCCGCAGACGGGCCCGGAGGGCCGCCTCGTGCGCCGCGTCCTCCTCGAAGAGCAGACGGCCATCGCCCGCGAGCTCTACCTGGCCGTGCTCATCGACTCGAGCGGCGGCGGGCCGGTGATCATGGGCTCGGCCGCCGGCGGCATGGAGATCGAGGAGGTGGCGGCCGCCCATCCCGAAGCGATCCACCGTGTCGCCGTCGATCCGGCGGCGGGCTTCCAGCCCTTCGAGGGCCGGGAGCTGGCGTTCGCGCTCGGCCTCGGCGGCGAGCTCCTGCGGCCGGCGGTAGCCCTCATCGCCGGCCTCTACCGCCTCTTCGTCGAGAAGGACTGCTCGCTGGCGGAGGTGAACCCGCTGGTCGTCACGCAGGATGGTCGGCTCGTCGCCCTTGACGCGAAGCTGAACTTCGACGACAACGCCGCCTTTCGGCACGCGGACATCGTCGCGCTGCGGGACGTGGAGGAAGAGGACGCGCTGGAGGTGCGGGCCCAGTCGGAGGGCATCAACAATTATGTAAAGCTCGACGGCAACATCGGCTGCATCGTCAACGGCGCCGGCCTGGCGATGGCGACGATGGACGCGATCAAGCTAGCGGGCGGCGAGCCGGCTAACTTCCTCGACATTGGCACCGTGAACGACCCGGCGCGGGTGGTGAACGCGCTGGGGATCATCACCGCCGACGCGAACGTGAAGGCGATCCTGGTCAACATCTTCGGCGGCATGGCGCGCGTCGACGTCATCGCCCAGGGGGTCGTCGATGCGCAGAAGCAGCTGCGCGCGGACGTGCCCATCGTCGCGCGGCTGGCAGGGACGAACCTGGAGGAGGGGCTGAAGCTGCTCTCGGACGCCGGCGTGCGCGTCGAGATGGCGGCGGACCTCGGGGAGGCGGCGCGCAAAGCGGTCGCGGCGGTCAAAGCATGAGCATCCTCGTCAATAAGGACACGCGCGTGCTCGTGCAGGGGATCACGGGGCGAGAGGGCGGCTTCCAGACGGAGCGCTGCATCGAGTACGGGACGAAGGTCATCGCCGGCGTGACGCCTGGCCGCGGCGGCGAGACGGCTTTCGGCGTGCCCGTATTCGACACGGTCGCCGACGCGGTGCGCGAGCGCGGGCCCATCGACTGCTCGCTGATCTTCGTGCCGGCGCCGGGCGCGGCCGACGCGGTCTTGGAAGCGGCTGCCTCGCAGATCAAGGTCATCGTCTGCATCACGGAGGGCATACCGACGCTGGATATGGTGACCGTGAAGCGCGCGCTGCGCGGAAGCGGCCTGACGCTCATCGGGCCCAACTGCCCGGGCGTGATCGCGCCGGGCGAGTGCCGCGTCGGCATCATGCCGGGCAGCGTCTTCAGCCGCGGCGGCATCGGCGTCGTCTCACGCAGCGGCACGCTGGTTTACGAGGCCGTCGACCAGCTGACCCGCCTCGGCATCGGCCAGTCGACCTGCGTCGGCGTCGGCGGCGACCCGATCATCGGCACGACGCAGCGCGAGGTCATCGAGATGTTCAACGCCGACCCGGAGACCAAGGCGATCGTGCTCATCGGCGAGATCGGCGGCGTGGCGGAGCAGGAGGCGGCGGCGTACATCCGGGCAAGCGTGCGCAAGCCCGTCATCGCCTTCATCGCCGGCAGCACGGCGCCGCCGGGCCGGCGCATGGGCCACGCCGGCGCGATCATCGCCGGCAACACCGGCACGGCCGCGGCGAAGAAGGAAGCGCTGGCCGCCGCCGGCGCCGTGATCTGCGATTCGCCGGCCGAGATCGGCGCGGCGACGGCGCGCGTGCTGCGCGAGCGCGGCCTGCTCTAAGCTCGCAACCTCTTACGGCTCCTCGGTCGCTTCAGGCGTCAGCGTGGGAGTGGGCGTCTGCGTGGGAGTGGACGTTGGTTCCGGCGTGCCCGTCCCTTCCGGCGTTGGCGAGCTCGTCGACGTGGGCGCAGGCGTCCCGGTGACGATGGGCGTGGGCTCGGGCGTCCGCGTCTCGACCACGGGCGCGGGCGTCGGCGTCGCGGGCGGTAACGTAGGCGCCGGGCGCGTCGCGGTGGGCGTGGGCGATGGCCGGGGCGTGGGCGTAGGCGAAGCGGGCGGGGCGACGACGAACACGGTGCACTGAGAGAGAACGCGCTCCTCGTCGCGGCCGAAGAGGACGATGAGGCGGTACTCGTCGCGGCGGCCGGGCTCGCCGCC
>DATBWN010000216.1:0-3290 GCA_036514755.1 Dehalococcoidia bacterium
CGGCTGCGCCCGGCGCGGCACGCGGTCGTTGGCGCAGTAGGGGCAGGCCGCCCAGACGGTGCGCACGGCCCGGCCGCAGCTCGGGCAGGGCTCGCGCAAGACGGCGCGACAGTGCGGGCAGACGACGAAGTCGTCCTCGATGGGGCGCCTGCAGTTCTGGCAGGCGCCGGCCAGGAGCTGCAGCTCGTGCAAGACGGCCTCAGCCTCCAGCGAGCGCTCGTAGGGGTCGGCCACCGTCACCTGCGGCCGGATGACCAGGTAGACGATTAGACCCGGCAGGTTGAACAGGCCGACGAGGACGACGGCGATCCACTGTGACACCTCGTCGCTCGTGCGGTGGCGCACGTCGCGGTAGACCCAGACGATGGCGCTGAGCCAGAGGACGAGCGCGTAGGCGATGAACATCAGGCCGACGAGCTTGAGGATGGAGCTGAAGCCAACCAGGAAGAGGATCATGGGTCCTTCTGTCCGCGGCGCAATCTACCGCCGGCAATTGTAGCATGGCCCTTCGCCGGAGCCACGGCGCCCGCTTCCTCATGATTGAGCGGCAGCCCAATGCCCCAGCGCTAGCTGCTAGAATCGCCTTGTAGCCCATGTGCACGACGCTTCATTGGACGTCCCATCCTGACAGGAGCGGCCTGCTCGGAGCACGCGGCAGCCTAATGCCACCACGCTAGTGGTCCTCGAGGGCCTGAACCCCGCCCAGCACGACGCCGTCGTCCACGCCCGCGGGCCGCTGCTCATCCTCGCCGGGCCGGGCTCCGGCAAGACGCGCGTCATCGCCCATCGCATCGCCCACCTCATCGCCGACCAGGGCGTGGCGCCGGGCCGGATCATGGCCGTCACCTTCACCAACAAGGCGGCGCGCGAGCTGCGCGACCGTGTTGAGGCGCTGCTGGGCGGCCTGGCGCGCGGTCTGACCCTCGGCACCTTTCACGCCGTTTGCGCCCGCATCCTCCGCGTCGACGGCGAGGCCATCGGCGTGCCCCGCGGCTTCGCCATCTACGACGACGCCGACCAGATGGCGCTGATGAAGCGCGTCTGCGCCGAGTACAGCCTGGAGCCGCGCCAGTACCCGCCGCGCGCCATCCTCTCCGTCATCTCCCGCGCCAAGAGCGAGCTGGCGGCGCCCGCCGCCTACGCCGAGGGCGTCCACAGCTACTTTGAGGAGATCGTCGCCCGCGTCTACCAGCGCTACCAGACGCTGCTGACCGAGAACAGCGCCCTCGACTTCGACGACATCCTCATGAAGACGGTAGAGCTGCTGCGCGAGCAGCCGGAGGTGCTGCAGCGCTACCGCGAGCGCTACGAGCACGTCCTGATCGACGAGTTCCAGGACACGAACGTCGCCCAGTACGTCCTGGCGCGGCTGCTGGCGCCGCCGCCCGACGCCAACATCTGCGTCGTCGGCGACCCGGACCAGTCGATCTACTCCTGGCGCTCCGCCGACATCCGCAACATCCTCAACTTCGAACGAGACTACCCCAGGGCCACCGTCGTCCGGCTGGAGCAGAACTACCGCTCAACGCAGACGATCCTGGACGGCGCCCAGCGCATCATCGCCGCCAACACGCAGCGCAAGGAGAAGTCGCTCTGGACCGAGAAGGGCCCAGGCGACCCCATCGTCGTCTACGAGGCCTACAACGAGGAGGAAGAGGCGGCCTTCGTCGCCGGCGAGGTGAAGCGCGTGACGCGCCAGGCCGGCCTGCGCCTCGCCGACCTCGCCGTCATGTACCGCACGAACGCCCAGTCGCGCGCCCTCGAGGAGCGCTTCGTCGCCGAGCGCCTGCCCTACCGGCTCGTCGGCGGCACGCGCTTCTACGAGCGGCGCGAGGTCAAGGACCTCCTCGCCTATCTACGCCTCGTCCTCAACCCGTTCGACTCCATCAGCCTCGACCGTGTCCTGAACGTGCCGCCGCGGCGCGTCGGCGAGAAGACGCACCAGGAGCTGCGCGCCTGGGCCGCCTCGCTGGAGGTGCCCGTCTACACGGCGCTCCAGCTCCTCGCTGGCGCTGAGAGAGAAGACAGCGCGAAGAGCGGGAGTGCAGAGGGCCCTTCGACAATGCTCAGGACAGGCTCCGCGCCTCTGCCGGGGGGTATGGGGGGTGTCCCCCTAACCTCTTCTCAGCTAAGAAGAGCGGAGCAGACCGACAGGGATGCGGAGCGCACGAACAGCGAACCTGCCGCGCCCTGGCCCCTCCCAGGAGGGCTCCTGTACTCCACCCCCAACCCCTTCGGCGCCGCGGCCAGGACGGCCCTCCTCGGCTTCCTCGCCCTCCTCAACGACCTCATAGCCGAGGCGCCCGTGCTCACCGTCTCCCGCCTGCTGACCCTGATCATCGAGAAGACGCGCTACCGCGACTACCTCGTCGACGCTTTCCCCGTCGACGGCGAGGAGCGCTGGGAGAACGTCATGGAGCTGCGCAACGTCGCCGCCCAGTTCGACGAGCTGGAGCCGGAGCACGCCCTCATGCGCTTCCTGGAGGACGTCGCCCTCATGTCGGACACGGACGAGTACGACGAGAAGGTCGACGCCGTGACGCTGATCACGCTGCACGCCGCCAAGGGGCTGGAGTTTCCCGTCGTCTTCATCGTCGGCATGGAGGAGGGGCTCCTGCCCCACATCCGCTCCTTCGACGACCCGGCTCAGATGGAGGAGGAGCGGCGTCTGTGCTACGTGGGCGTGACGCGGGCGAAAGACCGCCTCTACCTGGTGCGCGCCTTTCGGCGGTCGCTGATGGGCTCAGGCGGCCACAACCCGCCCTCGCGTTTCCTCAAGGACCTGCCGGGCGAGCTCGTGCACCAGGCGCAGCAGGGCGTCGAAGGCGCCTACCAGCGCCGGCCGTCGCTGCGCCAGCCTGCCTGGACGACTCGCGTTCCCGCTCGTGGTGAGCCTGTCGAAGGGCGAGGGGCCGAGCCTCAGCCCCGCGCCCTCGCCGCCTCGTTCGCCGCCGGCGACCACGTCCGCCACGCCCGCTTCGGCGAGGGCATCGTCGTCACCGCCGCGCTGACGGCCAGCGGCGCCGACCAGGAGGTCACGGTCGCCTTCAAGGGCGAGTTCGGCGTCAAGAAGCTGCTCCTCTCCTTCGCACCGCTGGAGAAGCTGGAGTGACGGCCACACCTCACCCCCTCAGTCCCCCTCTCCGTGCACGGAGAGGGGGCTCCAATTCAAGACGCCTCAACGCAATGCGGCGTGGGGAGAGGTCGGCGAGTTCGGCGTCAAGAAGCTGCTCCTCTCCTTCGCGCCGCTGGAGAAGCCGGAGTGAAGGCCACACCTCACCCCCTCAGTC
>DATBWN010000217.1:0-5796 GCA_036514755.1 Dehalococcoidia bacterium
GAGGCTCCTGGAGCCTCACCCGCGACCGAGGCGTTTCGCGCCTGTGTCCTAAGGGGTGTTCGCCGGCCCCGGTCCGAAGCGGAAGCGGTGGCCGCGCCCGGGTAAGCCCTCGTGGCTGACGATGTTGTCGAGGCGCTCTTCCAGGTTCTGCTTCAGCCGGTCCGCGCGCTCCTGCGTGATCTTGCCGGACTGAACGGCCGCGTCGATATCGTTCTCGATGTCGGTCTTGATCGCGTTCTTCAGGCCTTCGACGTCCTTGCCTTGCTCCGTCGCCAGGTCGGCGAGGCTCTTGCCGTCCTTGAGACCCTGGCGCACCTCGTCCGTCGTCAGGCCGAGGAACTCGGCCGCGGCCGTGATCGCGCCGCGAATGGCGTGGCCGATGCGATGGCGGATGCGCAAGCCGGCGCCGACCGGCAGGCTCTTCAGCTTCTCCGCTTGCTCCGCCGTGAGCCGTCCCTCGGCAACGGCCGCGTCGAGGAGCTGGTCTCTGGCGGCCCTTTGGGCCGTCTGCAGCTGCTCGACGCTGATGCCCAGCTGCTGGGCCAGCAGCTCCTGGTAACGCGACCCGTCCTTCTCCGGGTCCTCTTCGGCCTGCGCGCTTCCGGCGAAGCTCGCGACGCCGAAAGCGATGACGCCCGCCGTCACGGCGAGGCCGATCGCCCCCAAGCCCCACTTCACTACTCTCAACTCAAGCCTCCTTTGGCATTGGTCGGCGCCGGAGCGCCCACTAGAGAGGATAGGGGCTGCTTTGCGGAAGAGGGTTAGGCAGCCTCAAAGAGAGTGTAAAAAGGCTGTGAAGCCGCCCGGCGCGTTGTCGAAGACGGAGAAGCTTCTGAGACGAAGGCTTGCCTAGACCGCGTTCCTGCGCCGACGCTACAATGATCGCAGCCCGACCGCCGGGGGGGAGCGTGCCATGGCCGACCGCATTGAACGCGAAATCGAGGAGATACTCCGCAAGATCGATGAGTTTGTGCCGGAACGGGGCCGCCGGACGGCGCGTCGCGCCGGCCGGCCCTTCGCCGCCGCGCAGGGCTGGCTCGCCCACAGACTCGCCCGCATCTCGCTGCGCCAGGTGGCGATGTGGGCGCTGATCGTCGTCGTCGTCGCGTTCTTCTTGCGCAGCATACCCGGCTCCACCTGGCTCATGATCGGCGGGCTCATCGTCTTCGTGACCGCCTTCCTGCTGTCGCGTCGCAGCACGGCGCCCAAGGTCGAGAAGCGCTGGCGCGGCCAGCCCATCGACCTCTCCGGCCCGAGCCTGGCGGACCGGCTCAAAGCATTCATCAAAGGCAGGCGACAAGCCTGAGACTCCCCGAAGTCAGCGTCTTCCGGCCCTCCGGCGAGGCGTGGAGGTTGGGTACGCTTCGACGGCTGGCTTTTCCTCTCGCCCTGGCGCTCTTCTTGGCCGTCCTCGCTGCCTGCGGCGGCGACGACCCGCCGCCTGCGCCCTCGCCTTCGGCAACGGCGACGGCGGCGCCCTCGCCGACGCCGTCTGCCGCCCTCGTCCCCAGCGGCGAGCGCATCCTCGCGGACGTGCGCACGCTGGCCGCCGTGGCGCGGCCGGCGGGCAGCGAGATGGAGACGCTGGCAGCGGAGAACATCGCGGCGCGGTTGCGCAACCTCGGCTACGAGGTCGAGGTGCGCGAGTTCGCCCTGACCGGGTCGGCGGGCCAGACCGCGGCGCTGACCGTGCGCTCCTCGCCGCAGCGCACGGTGGCCAGCGTGCCGCTGACGGGCAGCGCGCCCGGCACCGTCGAGGCGCAGCTCGTCTCCGGCGGCCGCGGCACGGCGGCGGAGCTGGCGGCGGCGCGCGGCGCCGTCGTCCTCATGGAGCGAGGCGGCGCCACCTTCGGCGAGAAGGTGGCGAACGCGGAGGCCGCGGGCGCCCGCGCTGTCATCATCTACAACAACGAGCCCGGCATCTTCGCCGGCCAGCTGTCGCAGCCGGCGAGCGTGCCCGCCGTGTCGGTCTCGCAGGCGGAGGGCCAGGCGCTGCTGGCGGCCCTCCAGAGCGGCTCGGTCAGCGTGCAGGTCGGCGTGAGCAGCCCGGGGGCATCGCGCAACGTCGTCGCCCGGCCGCCGGGGCGCGAGTGCGAGACGGTCACGGGCGGCCACTACGACAGCGTCCCGCAGGCCGTCGGCGCCAACGACAACGCCAGCGGCACGGCCACGGTGCTGGAGATCGCCGCCGTCATCGCCAGCAAGGGGGAGATGGCGGGCAACTGCTTCGTCCTCTTCGGCGGCGAGGAGCTGGGGCTGCGCGGCAGCAGGGCGTTCGTCGCCTCGCTGACCGTCGAGCAGAGGCGGCGGATCAGGGCAATGCTTAACTTCGACATGGTCGGCGTCGGCGACGAGGGCTGGCTGCTCATCGGCAGCCCCGGCCTGCAGCAGCGGGCCGGCCAGCTGACGACTTCGCTCGGCATCCCGGCTGCCTCGGCCGGACAGGTGCCGAACGGCGCCGGCAGCGACCAATCGAGCTTCCTGGACGCCGGCATCCCGGCGTTGTTCTTCCATCGCATCCAGGACAACGCCTGGCACACGCCGGACGACGTTCCCGGCCGCGTCCGCGCCGACCTCCTGGAGCAGGCGGCGCGCCTAGGTGTTGCGCTGCTCGAGTCGCTGAACGGCAGCTAGGCAGTTGGCGTCAGGGGCCCGCTCAGGCTACCATCCTGGAGAGAGTTAAGTCGGATGGGAATCAGGGTCGCCGTCGGCCTCCTCGTCATCGCCGTGCTCGTACTGCTGCTGCGCGGCTCGCTGTTCGGCGGCGACGAGTCGAAGCCCTCCGCCGCCCGGCCCGGCTCGATCCCGACGGCGACGCCGCCCGCCGACCTGCCCGAGCCGGTCACGCTGGGCGAGGCGCAGGCGGCCACGGGCTCGCCGGCAGCCGGCGGCAGCGGCAGCACCTACGTCGTCAAGTCCGGCGACACGCTGGGCGCCATCGCGGCGCAGCTGGGCATTCCCGCCGACCAGCAGGCGGCGTGGATCGCGGAGGTGCTGCGGCTCAACGGCATCGAGGATGCGCGCCTCCTGCAGGCGGGCGTGGAGCTGAAGCTGCCGGCGCGGGCCCAGAGCGCCACGGCGACGCCGACGCGCGCGTCGGGCACGCCGACGGCCACCTCGGCTGCGGGCACTCGGACGCCGACGCCGACGCCGCGGCCGACGACCACGGGCGGCGCCGGCACCTACACGGTCGTCAGCGGCGACTACCCCACGCTCATCGGCGAGAAGCACTGCGTGCCTGAGGCGGAGCTCGACGCCTGGGCGCAGGAGCTGCTGGACCTGAACGGCGTCCAGGCGACGAACCTGCAGGTCGGCCAGGTGCTGGAGCTGCCCGCCGGCACGCCGCCCCTCTGCGTCCGCGAGGAGGAACCGACGCCAACGCCGACGCCGACGAGCGTGCCGTAAGCGCCCTCAGATGCTAGGATAGGCCAGCTTGTCTGATACCAACCCGCGACCGATGAGCATGCAGGAGCGGCTGGAAGACCTGCGGCGCCGCAAGGACCAGGCGGCCCTCGGCGGCGGCCACAAGCGCGTCGAGGCGCAGCACGGCCGCGGCAAGCTCACCGCCCGCGAGCGCATCGCCCTCCTCGCCGACCCGGGGACGTTCGAGGAGTTCGACTCCTTGGTCCTGCACAGCGCCAGCGACTTCGGCGTCGACCAGCAGCGCTATCCGGGCGACGCTGTCGTCACGGGCTACGCCAAGGTCGAAGGGCGACCGGTCTGCCTCTTCTCGCAGGACTTCACCGTCATCGGCGGTAGCGTCTCGGAGGCCGCGGCCGAGAAGATCTGCAAGGTCATGGACATCGCCCTGAAGACGGGCGTGCCGGTCATCGGCATCAACGATGGCGGCGGCGCCCGCATCCAGGAGGGCGTCGCCAGCCTGAAGGGCTACGGCGAGGTCTTCCGCCGCAACGTGCGCGCCTCCGGCGTCATCCCCCAGCTCTCCGTCATCATGGGCCCCACGGCCGGCGGCGCCGTCTACTCGCCCTCGATAACCGACTTCGTCTTCATGGTGGAAGACCACAGCTACATGTTCATCACCGGCCCGGACGTCGTGCGGGCGGTGACGATGGAGGAGGTCACGGACGAGGAGTTGGGCGGCGCCCGCGTCCACGCAACGCAGTCCGGCGTCGCCCACTTCGTCAGCGAGAACGAGGAGGCCTGCCTCGCCGAGGTGCGCCGGCTCGTCTCCTTCCTGCCCCTCAACAACCTCGAGGACCCGCCCGTCGTCGAGATGGGGGACGACCCCCGCCGGCGCGACGAGGAGATGCTCTCCGTCCTGCCGGAGAACGAGTCGCACCCCTACGACGTGCGCGAGGTCATCTACCGCGTCGTCGACAGCGCCGACTTTCTGGAGGTGCACGCCGACTACGCCCAGAACATCGTCGCCGGCTTTGCCCGGCTGGCCGGACGCACGGTGGGCATCGTCGCTAACCAGCCGCTGTACCTGGCCGGCACGCTGGACATCGCCGCGTCGCTGAAGGGGGCGCGCTTCGTGCGCTTCTGCGACTGCTTCAACATCCCCATCGTCAGTTTCGTGGACGTGACCGGCTACATGCCGGGCACGGCGCAGGAGCACGGCGGCATCATCTCCCACGGCGCGAAGCTCGTCTTCGCCTACGCGGAGGCGACGGTGCCGAAGGTGAGCTGCATCCTGCGCAAGGCCTACGGCGGCGCCTACATCGCCATGGGCTCGAAGCACCTTGGCGGTGACGTCAACCTCGCCTGGCCGTCGGCGTCCATCGCCGTCACGGGGCCGGAGGCGGCGGTGAACATCGTCTTCCGCTCCCAGCTGGCCCTGGCGCCGGAGAGCCGCGCCAGGCTCATCGCCGACTATCAGGAGCGCTTTGCCAACCCCTACGTCTCCGCCGCCCGCGGCTGGATCGACGACGTCATCGACCCGCGGGACACGCGCTGGAAGCTCATCCGCTCGCTGGAGCTGCTGCAGAACAAGGCGGAGCGGCCGCCCAGCAAGAAGCACGGCAACATCCCTCTGTAGAAGCAGAGAGCCAGGCATGCAGGGCATCGGGGCCGATCCCCGGTTCCCGTACGGTTAACCTTCTGACCACAGAGGCGTTCTAACCAGCAGAGCAAGGCCGTAACGGCAAGGTAGCAGGGTCGTTTTGTTAGTTGACGGGCCTGCTCCGAGGATCGGGGCGGCCGGGATTGCATCCAGGGAGGGCAATCAACAGCAAGGATGCTAGCCCCGCGGAACCTACTTTCGAATCGAGTGGAGAGCCGCCGCCCGTGAGGGAGCGGCTTCTCTTCGCGTTGCCGGCCCGCGCGATAGAGGGAGCTAGGGTATGACATGGAGTAGTCGATCCAGAGGAGAAGGTGGGCTGACGACGCCCCGGCTGGCGTTGGCCCTTGCCGCGTTCGCCGTCGCGCTCTTCGCCGGCCTGGCCAGTGTTACACCCGCCCTGGCGCACCACCCGACATACGAAGCCGCGCGGGACTGCGATGAGAACTGGAGCGCGACTGCCACCTACGTGGGCGGAGGCGGTTTGAGGATGATCGTGGTCCGCGATGTCGTAGTCAACGGCGAGGATTTCGACGACGCTTGGTCCGATGCCCCGAACGATTCGGGCCTGGCGGACCCGGACGGCACCAACGGCTTCATCGACTGGGACAACTACACGTGGGACGACCCCAATGACCCAGACTCCGACCCGGACAAGCCGGCGAAGAATGGCACGGACGTCTTCGTCTGGGTCGGCATAGACAGAGGCTTCACCATCTTCGACCGCTCGGGCACCGGCGATTTCGTGGGCGGCGCCAGCAACTGGGGCGGGACGA
>DATBWN010000218.1:0-3438 GCA_036514755.1 Dehalococcoidia bacterium
GTTGGGCATGGCGTAGCGCTTGCCGGGCGCGCCGGAGCTGAGGAGCACCGTCGCCATGCTGGCGCAGAGGCCGACGCAGTAGGTGGCGACGTCGCAGCGGTTGAGGCGCATCGCGTCGTAGATCGCCAGGCCGGCGTGCACGGAGCCGCCGGGCGAGTTGATGTAGAGGGAGACATCGCGCTCCGGGTCCTCCCGCTCAAGGTGCAGGAGCTGGGCCATGATGCTGTTCGCCACCTGGTCGTCGATCGGCGTGCCGAGGAAGATGATCCGCTCTTTGAGGAGCATGGAGTAGATGTCGTAGACGCGCTCACCGCGCGGCGTCGTCTCGACCACGGCCGGGATTATTGCCTCGACGCCGGCGGGCAGCGCTGGCAGGCCTGGCAGCGGTTCCTGGTTCATTCTCTCTCCCGATTGGTCATCCCAAGGCCTCGATCACTCCGCTCGGCGCGGCGCGGAGCGGCGCGGCTTCGCCGGCCGGCGCTTCGCCGGTTCTCCCTCGGCGCCCGCGATCTCGACGAGCCTAGCGAGCGTCCTGCGGCTGAAAAGAGAGCGGCTTATGCTCTCGCGGCCACTCTCACTGCCAAACAAGCGCATCATGGCTTCCGACTGCTCGCCGGCTGAGGCGGCCATCGACTGCAGCTCCGCCTCCACCGCGGCGTCGTCCACAGTAATATTCTCGGCTTCCGCGAACTCACTCAGCACGAGTGAGCGGCGCAATCTTTGCTCTGCCTCCTCCCGCGCAGAGTCGCGCACCTCCTGCTCGCTCTTGCCCATGCGCGCCAGGTAGAGAGCCTGGGCCTGCGGGTCGCGCGGGTCCAGGTTAGCCTGGTCGTCCAGGATGTGGTCGATCTCCCGCTCGAGGAGGACGGCCGGGTACTCGAGCTTCACCGTCTCCACCAGCGCGTCGACGACGGCGTGCTCGTAGCTGTGGAGCGCGGCGTCGTCTGCCTGCCGCTGGAGGTCGGCGCGGACGCGATCGCGCAGCGCCTGCAGGCTCTCGAAGCCCTCGCCCACCTCTTTGGCGAAGGAGTCGTCCAGGGGCGCCAGCTTCTCCTCCTTGACGTCGTGCACGGCGATCTTGTAGGTCGCCTTCTTGCCCGCGAGGCGGGAGTCGGCGAAGTCAGCCGCCACGTCCACCGTCTTCTCGACGGCGTCGCCCTTCTTCAGGCCGACGACTGCGTCCGCCAGCCCCGGCAGCGAGGCCAGCGACTCGTCCCTGAGGCGGTACTCGATCTCCTCCTGCGCGAACAGCGTCTCGCCTTCGACCTCCGCCCGCAGGTCGCCGCGGACGACGTCGCCCTTCTGCGCCGGCCGGTCCACAGGCTCGACGGTGCCGTAGCGACGCCGCAGGTCCGTGATCGCCTCCTCCATCTGCTCGTCGCTCACCGTCGGCTTCTCGCGCGGCAGGCGCAGCGACGTGTAGTCGCCGAGGTCGATGACGGGCTGCAAGGGCACGGTAGCGCTGAAGACGAGGGGCTCGTGGCTCACGAGCTCTACGGACGGGTTGGCGACGGGGCTGAGGTCCTGCTCGTCGATCGCCTCGCGGTAGACGTCCGGCAGGAGGATATCCAGCGCCTCGTCCAGCAGGCGATGGCGGCCCAGCTGCTTCTCGATGAGCGGCCGCGGCGCCTTGCCCGGCCGGAAGCCGCGAATCTGGACGCGCGGCGCCAGGCGCCGATAAGCCTCCTCCATCGCCCGGGCGTGGCGCTCCGCGTCTACCTCGATCTGGAGGCGCACCTGGCGCTCGGGGAGGGTCTCAGACGTTACCTTCACTGTTCCCACTGCTTGTTCGGGCTTACCTTTTGAGCTTTGTCAGGCGGGACTTCTGTCTGGATTATAGCAAGCCCGCCCTCTTGCGCCCCTAACGGTGCCACGTCGTCATTGCGAGCTAGTCGCCAGAGGCGACGGCGAAGCAATCTTTGACGGTCCGTTGGGCCAGCGAACGCAGCGTCAAAGATTGCTTCGCCCTTCGACGAAGGGCTCGCAATGACAGCGCAGGCTCTCGGAAGCCTGAGGCGGGGCGGCAGCCCCACGCCGGCCCGCTAGTGGCCTCACCGGGCTCTCGGCGTGAAGACGTCCGTCAGCGCGTCGCCGAGAAGGTTGAAGGCGAAGAACAGCGCGGCGACGACGCCGCCCGGAAACGCCAGCAGGTAAAGGTGGGCGTTGATCGTGCGCAGGCCGCTCGCGTCGAAGATCAGCGCGCCGAAGCTCGGGCGCGGCGGCTGGATGCCGACGCCGAACCAGGTCAGGACGATCTCCGACCCGGCGATGCTCGCCAGGCCGGCCGAGAGGCTGACGATGATGATGTTGCTAACGTTTGGCAGCAGGTGGCGGAAGAGGATGCGCGGCGTCGAGGCGCCCAGCGACCGCGCTGCCAGGATGAACTCGGTCGCCCGCAGCGCCAGGATCTGGGAGCGGATGACGCGGGCGCCGCCCACCCAGCCGAAGAGCGACAGCGCCCCGAAGATGAGGATGTAGTCCGGCGCCCCCGAGCGGACGATGCCGCCGATGCCGGACAGGCTCTCGAAGTCCTCCGCCAGGCCGCGCACCTGCTCCTTCAGCGTCGCGTTGATCAGGAGGAGCATGAGGATGCCCGGCAGCGAGGCGAAGACGTCGCCGACGCGCATGATCGCCGTGTCCACCCAGCCGCCGACGTAGCCCGAGATCAGCCCCAGGCCCACGGCCAGCACCAGCCCGCCGGTGAACAGCGTCGCTAGCGTGACGACAACCGTCGTCTGGGAGGCCCAGATGACGCGGCTCAGCTGGTCGCGCCCCAGCCGGTCCGTGCCGAAGGGGTGCGACAGCGAGGGGCCCTTCAGCGCCTGCTCCAGGTCCTGATCGCTGTAGGAGGGGATGACGTTCAGCCAGCCGAGCACCGGCGCCAGCAGGCCGACGGCGTAGAAGAGGAGGATGAACGCCAGCGCCACGGAGGCGATGCGCTTGCGCAGCAGGCGGCGCAGCGCCACGCCCATGGGGCTGTGGGGCGGCGCCAGCGGCGCCTCGTCGCCGGGACGGACGCCAAGCTCCGCCGCTTCCTCACGCGCCATAGCGGATTCTCGGGTCGATGAACGTGTAGGCGACGTCGATGAAGATGCTGGCGAGGACGAACGAGGACGAGCCGAGGAGCGTTATCGCCATGATCATGTCGTAGTCGCGGCTGCCGATCGACTCGAACGCCAGCCGGCCGACGCCCGGTATGCCGGTCAGCGTCTCGACGAAGAAAGAGCCCTCCAGCAGCCCGACCATGGCGAAGGCGACGAGCGTGCTCAGCGGCAGGAGGGCGTTGCGCAGGACGTGGCGCGTCATCACCGTCGTCTCGCTCACGCCCTTGGCGCGCGCCGTCCGCACGTAGTCCTCCCGCAGCACGCCCAGCGTGAAGGCGCGCGTGTAGCGCGCCCAGGACGCCACCGCCGGCAGCGACAGCGCGATGATGGGGAT
>DATBWN010000219.1:0-10753 GCA_036514755.1 Dehalococcoidia bacterium
CCTTCTCGACGATGACCAGGTGCCCGGTGGAGGAGATGGGCAGGAACTCCGTCAGCCCCTGGACGATGCCGAGGATCGCCGCCTCCACGATGTCAGGCACGCGTCAACCGTAGTCGCCCGCCGCTTTACTAACAATAGAAGGCGTTTCTTGCGCCGTCGTGCCGATTGTGACACCCTCGAAGCCACATCTTAGCGATTCGTCTCACCAGAGGGAGGAGTGAGAATGCCTGCCGCCATCGGCCAGCCGGCGCCCGACTTCAGCCTGCGCGACCAGCAGAACAACACCGTCTCCCTGGCCGACCTGCGCGGCCACAAGGCGCTCATCGTCTTCATCCCGTTCCCCTTCACCGGCATCTGCGACAGCGAGGCCTGCGCCATCCGCGACGACCTAGGCACGTTGGAGGGCCTGGGCGCGAAGGTGGTGATCATCACGACGCACGCCGGCCCGACGAACCGCCGCTGGGCGGAGGAGAACAAGCTGAATCTCTCCGTGCTGGCCGACTACTGGCCGCACGGGGCCGTCGCGCAGCAGTACGGCGCTTTCAACGAAGCCATCGGCGTGCCCATGCGGGAGAGCTTCGTCCTGGACCAGAACGGCGTCGTGCGCGCCGTCGTCAAGTCAGACCAGCTGAGCCAGGCGCGCGAGCACGAGGCCTACGTGCGGGCGTTGAGCGCTATCTAGGCGCTATCATCTGTCGGCCTACTTGCCGGCAGGCTCGCGGGCTAGGCCGGCAGGTGGCGGCGGAACCAGGCCAGGGTCGACTGCCAGGCGTCGGCTGCCGCGGCGGCGTTGTAGCTGGCGCCGGTGTCGTTGAAGAAGGCGTGGCCGGCGCCATCGTAGACCTTGATCTCGTAGGTCTTGCCGGCGGCGCGAAGGCGCTCTTCCACCTGGGGTCGCTCGCCGGTGATGCGGGTGTCGCTCCCGCCGTAGACGACAAGTACTGCCGCCTGCAGCTGGACCAGCCGGTCGAGGACGCCGCTGGCGGTGCCGTAGTAGGGCACCGCCGCCTTCAGGTCGGCGCTGGCGACGGCCAGCTCCCAGGTCATACCGCCGCCGAAGCAGAAGCCCGTAACGCCGAGGGCGTTGGCGCGCACGTAAGCTAGACCTTTCATGTAGGCGACGTTCGCCAGGAGGTCGGCGACGTTCTCGGCCGTGCCGACGCCGGTCGGCGAGCCGCCGGAGCCGGTGCCGCCGCCGCGCGAGCCGAGGTCGACGGCGAGGGCGACGAAGCCCTCCTTGGCGTAGCGGCGGGCGACGTCCTTGATGTGCTCGACGAGGCCGCGGTTCTCGTGGATGACGACGACGCCGGGGTAGGTGCCTGGGGCGCTGGGCCGCGCCAGGTAGGCGATGAGCTGCGAGGCGGGCCCTTGGAAACGCGCCGTCTCCACGCTGATGGCGGGGTCGTTCTCGGGGACGCGGCCGGCCGCGGCGGTCGCGGTCGGCGTCGGCTGGGGCGCCGGTGTGGCCGTGGGCGTCGGCTCCGGCTCCGAGCCGCCGCCGCAGCCGAGGGCGAACAGGACGGAAGCGGTGAGGGGGACGCTGCCCGTCACCTGCAGGGCGCGCCGCAAGAGGTCGCGCCGGCTCATGCGCCGCGCCAGGTAGTCCTGGGCGAACTCTTCGACGAGGTAGCGCTGGTAGGCATCGAGTGACATATCCGCCCTCTTACTACGTTCTTAGCGACGCGATGGTTCTGCGCTTTCGCGGCCACCTGGGGCCCGACCCTGGGCTCTTGACATGCCCCCTGCCCCTTGCTAGGCTCGCGCCATCGAAGTTGGCTGGGGGTCGAATCTAAGCCGGCTATAGGTTCGTATCTCTAATTGCGGGCTGGAATCGAGACTAACCGTCCTCGGGGAGCAAATAGGGAGGTGGCTCGAGAGTGCAGAAGTACATAGCCCAGCGAATCATCCTCATGATACCGACTATCGTCATGATCTCGGTATTTACGTTCTTGCTGCTGCGCGTATTCCTGCCGAACTCTGTGACCGATCAGATACTGGTGCTCTACGGCCGCAACGACCCGGAGCTGAAGGCTGAGCTGGAGAAGGAGCTGGGCCTCGGCGGCAGCAAGGTGGTCCAGTACTTCCAGTGGGCCGGCATCGCCTGGTTCTGGGGCGACAAGAAGGGGGTCCTTCAGGGGGACCTGGGCGAAGGCCTGCAGAGCCATCGCTCCATCGTTGGGGAGCTGAAGCGGCGCGTTCCAGTGAGCTTTGAGCTCGGTATCTGGGGCCAATTCTGGGCGATCGTAACGTCGGTGCCGCTCGGCGTATGGGCGGCGCTGAAACAGGATAAATGGCCGGACTACGGCCTGCGTAGCGTCGCGATCCTGATCAATGCCGTGCCGGGCTTCTGGATCGCCATCCTCATCATCACCTTCGGCGCTATCTGGTTCAACTGGGCGCCGCCCATCCACTACAAGTCGCTGACGGCTGACCCTGTCGCCCACCTGAAAATCATGCTCCTGCCGGCGCTGATCATCGGCTTGACGCCGAGCGGTGGGTTCATCCGCCTGATCCGCACTCAGATGCTGGAGGTGCTGCGCCAGGACTACGTCCGCACGGCGCACGCGAAGGGGCTGAGCGAGACCACGGTGCTGTACAAGCACGCGCTACGCAACGCCCTGATCCCCGTCGTGACGATCATCGGCCTCGGCCTGCCGGGCATCATCGCCGGCACCGTGATCTTCGAGCAGATATTCGTGATCCCGGGTATGGGTCAGTACCTGATCAACTCGGTGAACAGCCTCGACTACCCGGTGATCATGGGGCTGAACCTCATATTCGGGTTGCTGCTGCTGCTCTCGGTCCTGCTAGTAGACATCAGCTACGCGTTCCTCGATCCCCGGATCAGGTTCACGTAAGGGAGCGAGGAGGCAGAAGTGGCTGTTTCAGAGCTCGGCGGCATAGCGGAGATCGAGGGCTGGGCTGAGGTTCGCGAACGCGCGCTCCCGGTCAGGTTTGCCCGCGGGACCTGGTACTTCGCGCGGAAGAAGCCGCTCGGCTTCGTCTGCGGCCTCATCGTCCTCTTCTTCATGATCATTGGCGACCTCGTCCCTGAGTCGGCGAACAAGGTCGTCAAGGAGCTGAATAATCTCTCTAGCTTGGCGGGCATTGGTGACAATCCCACCAGCCTCGGCGATTCGCCGGTGCCCTACCTCGCCGACGTCCTCGAGAAGCACACCGGGATCATTCATCCTTACCAGAAGCAGGACATCAGGCACCGTCTCGACAAGCCGTTCGAGACGGGCCAGTACGTCCTGGGCACCGACCCCATCGGCCGCGACGTGCTGAGCCGGCTGTTCTACGGCGCCCGCGTCGCTGTGGTGGTCGCCTTTGGCGCGACGTTCGTGGCGAGCGTGCTCGGCGCCGGCCTCGGCATCTCGTTCGCCTACTACGGCGGCTGGCTCGACAAGTACGCCTATCGCGTGGTCGACGTCTTCCAGGCGCTGCCCGGCCTTGTCATCTACATCACGATCCTCGGCGTCTTCGGCTCCGGCCTCTGGCAGCTGGTGTTCGTGCTGGGCGGCCTGACGGGGCCGCTGGCCTCGCGCGTGAACCGGGGCCAGGCGATCCAGATAATGGCCAGCCCGTTCATCGAGGCGGCGCGGGTGATGGGCGCGAGCGACCGGCGGATTATGGTCCGCTACCTGCTGCCCAACGTCTTCCCGCTGATCATCCTGGGCGCGACGCTGGGCCTGGGCGGCTTCGTCCTCGCCGAGGCGACCCTCAGCTTCCTCGGCTACGGCCTGCCGCCGCCGTTCCCCTCCTGGGGCCAGATGCTGCAGGCGGAAGGGCGCAACAACATGCTCACGGCGCCTGGCCTGGCGATCTTCCCCGGCCTGGCCATCGCCACGCTGGTCTTCTCCTTCAACCTGGTCGGCGACGCGCTGCGCGACGTCCTCGACCCGCGCCTGCGCGGCAGCCGCTAGGCGCATCTCCAACCCGACGACCGGCCGGACCCTCAGGGTCCGGCCGGCTTGTTTCCGCAGGCCGATGGGCCGCGCATGCTAGAATTGCTGCGCCCCGAAAGGGAGCTTTGGGGGGCGACCAAGGGCACGATCACCATGATGGGCCGCGTTACGCTCGTCGGTGCGGGGGAGCTGCTGCCGGCGATGAGCAGCCTGCACCGCCAGACCCTGCGCCGCATCGCCGGGACGCCGCGGCCCGTCTTCGTCGACACGGCGGCCGGCTTCGAGACGAACGTCGATGCCATCGTCGCCAAGGCGGTCGACTACTACGGCCGCTACCTCCAGACAGAGCTGCGGGTGGCGCGCTATCGCCACGCGGAGTCCGCCTCCGCGAAGGAAGTCGGTGCCGCCGTCGCCGAGGTGCGCGCCGCGAACCTGGTCTTCGCCGGGCCGGGCAGCCCCACCTACGCCATCCGCCAGTGGCGCCACTCGGCGGTCTGGGAGGCCGTCGTCCGGCGCTTCCTGGACGGCGTCGACCTGCTCTTCGCCAGCGCCGCCTCCATCGCCGTCGGCCGCTACGCCTTGCCGGTTTACGAGATCTACAAGGCGGGCGAGGACCCCTACTGGGTCGAGGGCCTCGACCTTCTCGGCTGCCTGGGCCTCAGCGTCGCCGTGGTGCCCCACTTCAACGATAGCTCGGGCGGCGATAGCTACGACACGCGCTTCTGCTACATGGGCGCGGAGCGCTTCGCCCGCCTCCGCGATAGCCTGCCGGCCGACGTGACGATCTTGGGCATCGACGCTTACACGGCGGTCTGCCTTGATCCGGCTACGGAGGAGGCGGCGGTCTCCGGCAAAGGCGGCGTCACGCTCATCGGCGACGGGGCAGAGCGGCGCTACGAGGCGGGCAGCCGCGTGCCCTTCGCCGCCTTGCGCTCCGCGTCTCGCCGACCCAGCGGGCCCGCAGCCGCGCCGGCGGAGCGGCCGGCGCTCTCGGCCGACCCGATCGCGGCCCTGGGCGAGGTCATCGAGAGGGCGGGTTCGCTCGCCCGCGAAGAGAAGGTGGAGCTGCTGGCGCGGCTGGCGGCGCTGCGGGAGGGCGCGGCCTCTCAGCCCGGCGCAAGCGACGCGCCGCTGGTCGACCTCGTTCTCGAGCTGCGGGAGGGGCTGCGCGCCGCCAAGCGCTTTGACCTGGCGGACCGCGCCCGAGAGGCGCTGGCCGACCTGGGCTTCGACGTGGGCGACACGCCGGAGGGCGCCCGCTGGACGCGTCGCTGACCCCCGTCCTGCGGCGAATCCCCGTCCGCGGCCTGCACCTGGCGATTCGGGAATGGCCGGGCGAGGAGCGCCCGTTCTTCCTCGTCCACGGCCTCGCCTCCAACGCCTGCACCTGGGACGGCGTCGCTCGGCGCCTGAGCGAGAGGGGGCATCGCGTCGTGGCCGTCGACCAGCGCGGCCACGGACGCAGCGATAAGCCGGAGGACGGCTACGGCTTCGAGGAGGTCGCGGGCGACCTCAAGGCGCTCGTCGAGGCGCTTGGTATCGAACGGCCCATCGTTGCGGGCCAGTCGTGGGGCGGCAATGTGGCGCTGGAGTACGCCGTGCGCTGGCCGCATGCGCTCGCCGGCCTCGTTCTCGTGGACGGGGGTTTCATCGACCTGTCCGGCGCGCCGGGGGCGACGTGGGAGCAGGTGGCCGAGAACCTGAGGCCGCCGCCGCTGGCCGGCACGCCGCGCGAGGCGATGGTCGCGCGGCTGCGCTCCTTCCGGCCGGGGTGGAGCGACGAGCAGATCGAGATGCAGATGGGCAACTACGAGACGCTGGCGGACGGGACGATCCGGCCCTGGCTCACGCTGGAGCGGCACATGCGCATACTGCGCGCCCTCTGGGAGCAGAAGCCGTCTGAGCTCTGGTCTCGCGTCAGGACGCCGGCGCTGATCGCTGTTGCGCCTGCGCCCTGGCCGGAGCGGCAGGCGCAGAAGGCTGCCGGGATCGCGCGGGCGCAGGCGGCGATGGAGGGGGCCTCATCCGTGCGCTGGTTCGAGGACTCTGTGCACGACATCCACGTCGACAAGCCGGACGAGCTGGCGGAGTGGGTTCTTTCGACGCTGGCCGAAGGTTTCTTCGACTGACGTCACTCGACGTCGAGGATGCAGGGCGGCTCCAGCGGCACGAACGCCTCGCCCTGTCGCCGCATCAGCTCCGCGGCCGGCGGCGCGCTTGAGGGCCGGAAGCGGTAGCGCCCGTCCAGCAGCGCCCGCAGGAAGCGTCTCTCTGCCCGGAGCGCCTCCAGCTCGTCGCGCTCGCTGGGCGGCAGGGGCGCCGGCAGCGGCTGCTCCATCAAGTTGAGGTCGACGTCGACGCCGCAGAGCTGGGTCGTGCCCTGGAACTGCCAGATCGCCGGCCGCGACCAGCCGCCGTAGAGTCGAAACGCGTCGAAGCTGGGCAGGACGTCGGGGCCGGATGTCCACTCGGCGTGCCAGAGGGGCAGATGGCTGAAGGCGGCGCTATCGCCCGTGCTGGGCAGCCACCACCAGCGGCCCGTGTAGACGCCGCAGGGGAGGTCGCCGCAGGCCGCCACAGCCTCGCCGATGAGGGCGACGACCTGCTCCGGCGCGCGGCCCTCGACGGCGTCCTCGCAGTCGAGCCAGAGGCGCCCCACGGGGAAGCCGGCGATGGCGGCAAGCGCTGCCTGCACTTGGGCGGCCGGCGGGAGGTGCCAGTAGAGGAAGACGTAGGCGTCAGCCGACATGCCGCCCGCGAGCGTCGTCGCCAGCTGGACGCGGGTTGTCTCCGCCTGCTGCGTGCCGCAGATGACGTGGCTGTAGCCCAGCGAGCGCCAGCAGGCCACGGCCTCGGCGGCGAAGACGCCCGAGTAGTTGGAGACGTCGAGGGCGCGCTGCATGCAGCCATGTTGTCGTCCGGCGGCCGCAGCGCGAAGGCGAGACTGACACCCTTCGCCTCGACTACACTGGCGGCGTGTCTACCGCCCGCGCGCCCGAGTTGCCCCACGGCGAGCCGCGTCTCGTCGCGGCGATGTTCGGGCGCATCGCCCGCCGCTACGACCTGCTGAACCGGCTGCTCTCGCTGGGGCTGGACGGCGCCTGGCGCCGCTTCGCCGCCCGCCAGGCGCGTCTGCGGCCCGGCGACCGCGCCCTGGACGTTGCCAGCGGCACCGGCGACCTCGCCTTCGAGCTGGCGAAGCACGTCGGCGAAGGGGGCGCCGTCGTCGGCCTCGACCTGACGCGGGAGATGCTCGTCCTCGGGCGGCGCAAGAGCCTGGCGCGTCGCGAGCGCCGCGTCGACCACCAAGAGGGCGACGCGATGCGCCTGCCGTATCGGGACGGCGCTTTCCGCGCCGCGACGATGGCCTTCGGCGGGCGCAACGTGCCTGACCTGACCGGCGCCTTCCGCGAGATGGCGCGCGTGCTGGCGCCGGGCGGGCGCGTCGTCTTTCTCGAGCTGAACCGGCCGCGCCTCTGGGGCTTTCGCCAGCTCTTCGATTGGTACTTCCACACCTTCTCGCCCCTCGTCGGCGGGCTGCTCTCCGGCGACCGCGCCGCCTACGAGTACCTGCCGCGCTCTGTGGACAACTTCGAGGCGGTGGAGGACATCGCGGCTTGCCTGGCAGCCGCCGGCCTCGTGGACGTCGCCGTTCAGCCGCTGATGTTCGGCGTCGCCGTCGTCCACGTCGGGACGAAGCCGGGGGCGACGCCGTGACCACGCGGAGCAATGGCGGTGCCGCGCCGGACCGCTTCGCCGAGGAGCGGGAGGCGCTCGTCCGCTCGCTGCGATACGACATAAGGGACGAGCGCGTCCTCGGCGCCTTCCGCCGCGTGCCGCGGGAGCGCTTCCTGGCGCCGCACCTCATTGACCTTGCCTACGAGGACCGGCCGCTGCCGATCGGCCACGGCCAGACGACGTCGCAGCCGCGGATGATCGGCTTGATGCTGCAGGAGATGCGCCTGGTGGGCTCCGAGAAGGTGCTGGAGGTGGGCGCCGGCTGCGGCTACCAGACGGCGCTCCTGGCGAAGCTGGCGCGAGAGGTTGTGGCAACGGAGCTGATCCCGGAGCTGACGGAGCGGGCACGACGGGTGCTGCAGGAGCTGGGCTACAAGAACGTGCGCGTCTACCAGTCGGGCGAGGCCCTGGGCTGGCCGGAGGAGGCGCCGTACGACGCCATCGTCGTCGCGGCCGCGTCGCCACGCATCCCCCAGTCGCTGGTCGACCAGCTGGCGGAGGGCGGGCGCCTCGTCATCCCCGTCGGCGGCCGCGAAGGCCAGGAGCTCATCCTCGCGGAGCGCCGGCCGGAGGGCTTGACGGTGGCGCGCAGGGGCGGCTGTCGCTTCGTGCCGCTCATCGGCCAGGAGGCATACCCATCTTCGGGGGGCGACTTCAACTCTTAACTATTTCGGCCGTTTCGCGCTAGACAGAGCCCAAAGGCGTAGTTACAATTCGCCCGTATCTCCCCCGGCGGATCCTGACGGGCAAGTGCAGGGAGGTTCGCCCTCGTGGATACCTGCGTCAACGAGTTCCTCGAATTCCTCTCCGTCGAGAAGGGTGCGTCGGGTAACACCGTCGCTGCCTATCGCAACGACCTGGGTCAGCTGACCGGATTCCTCGACGCTAAGAAGAACGGCGGCGCCCTGAACTGGCCCGCCGTCAGCCAGACCCAGATACTCGACTACATCCTGCACCTGAAGTCGCAGGACTACGCCGAGGCGACGGTTGCGCGCAAGGTGGCGGCCGTGAAGTCGTTCTTCGCCTTCCTCCAGGCGGAGGGCAAGCTCAAGGTCAACCCTACGGAGACCCTCGCCTCGCCCAAGGTCGGCAAGTCGCTGCCCAAGCCCCTGACGGTGCAAGAGATCGACGAGCTGCTGGAGCAGCCGGCGCGCCGCACCACGCCGGAGGGGCGCCGCGACCGGGCGATGCTGGAGCTGATGTACGCCACCGGCCTGCGCGTCACCGAGCTCGTCTCCCTCGACGTCGACGACGTCCAGGTCGACGTCGAGAAGCCCTACGTCCGCCTCCTGGGCAAGGGCAACCGCGAGCGCCAGATACCACTGCTGGAGCAGCCGGCGCAGGAGGTCGCCGAGTACATCCGCTTCGCCCGGCCGCGGGTCGTCGGCGAGCGCAACGAGACGGCGCTGTTCGTCAACCGCCGCGGCGAGCGGCTGACGCGCCAGGGCTTCTGGCTGATCCTCAAAGGCTACTCGGCCGCGGCGGGCATTCAGGGCCGAGTCACGCCGCACACGCTGCGCCACAGCTTCGCGACGCACATGCTGCGCGGCGGCATGGACATCCACAAGGTGCAGGAGCTGCTGGGCCACGCCAACATCTCGACGACGCAGGTCTACACGCAGGTCAGCCGCGAGCACATCCGCGAGGCGTACGAGAAGGCCCACCCGCGGGCGAGGTAGGGCCGAGGCCCCAAAATGAAAGCGGAGGGAGGAGGCATTTGCCTCCTCCCTCTATGTTGTCAGCGTTCCGATTCAGCGGCGATAAGCGCGCACCATCCGTAGAAGGAAGGCCGTTGAGCCGGCGGCCAGCATGAGGATGGCGGCCGGCAGCAGAGCCGAGCCCCCTCCGTCGCGAGGCAGCAGCCCGCCGTCGCCCGTGCTGGGCGCGGCGAGCGCCGGAGCTGTCTGCGTGACGGCGCCGCCGCGAACGGAGACGTAGATGTCGCTGTTGCCCTCGCCGCCGGGACGGTTGGAGCCGAAGTAGAGCCGGTCGCCGGTGCGGGACAGCGAGCCCCGCGTCTCGCCCGAGGACGAGTTGATCGTCGGGCCGAGGTTCTCGGGTGTCGACCAGGCGTAGTTCGCGGTCTTTCGGGAAGACATCCAGATATCCGGGCCCCCTAGTCCACCGGGCCGCGTGGAGTCGAAGACGATCTCGAGGCCGTCGAGGCGGACGTTGGGCCGGAGGTCGTCGCTAGCCGAGTTGACCCCTTCCACCAGGATGGCGGGGCCGAAGCTCCCGTCGGCCTGCAGGAAGCTGAAGTAGATGTCGTGGTCGGGAGCCGCGCCGGTCGCTTCGGCCGCGAAGCCGCCGGGCCGGTTGCTGGAGAAGTAGACGCGGGTCTCCCCCGGCCGCTCCTGAGGGACAGACGGGCTGAACTCATCGCCGGCGCTGTTCAGCTGACAGCCGAGGTGTTTGGGAGCGCTCCAGCCGGATCCCTCCGGGCTGGCCACGTAGATGTCGGCGCCGCCGCAGCCGCCGGCGCGGGTGCTCACGAAGAAGAGCCTGCCGTCCTGGACAGGCGTGGGGCAGAAGTCGTTGGCGCTGGAGTTAACGGGCGCGCCGGCGTTGACCGGGGCGCCCCAGGGGGCAGTCGTGCTGGCGCGGCGGGCGATCCAGATGTCGATGCCGCCCTGGCCGCCGGGACGGTCGGAGGCCATGTAGAAGCTGAGGCCGTCCGGCGATTCGATCGGGCAGCCGTCCAGGCTGGCCGTGTTGAAGTCGGCGCTCGTGCCCGGTATCGACTCGACGCTCGCCGGCGTGCCCCAGTTCGAGGCCGAGAGCGCCGACGCGAATGCGACAAGCGAGACGAGAGCGGTGAGGCCGAGAGCTATGGTCGTGCGCGATAGTGCGCGGTTCATCCTTTCCTCCTTCGGTCGTGAGACCTGAGTAGCTAGCGGTCTTGTCCGTCCCTGGGCACCTGCAGGAGCGGCCCCGGAGGCGCGCCGACCACCGCCTGAACAAGACGGCGACGGTCGGCATCGCCAGGGGGCGGCCCCCGACAGTCGTGTCGGAACACCGCGGCCTGAGACTATGGCGAAGCAGCGCTCTCCGCTTCAGGGAAAGCACTCAAAGTTCGCTGCTAGGTGCGATGGGCTATATGGGTGTTT
>DATBWN010000220.1:0-6055 GCA_036514755.1 Dehalococcoidia bacterium
CCGCGGCGGCTGCGCACCTCGACGAAGATGAGGTCGTCGCCGCGGCTGGCGATGAGGTCGATCTCGCCCTCGCGCACGGACCAGTTGCGCTCCAGGATGCGGTAGCCCTTCGCCTCCAGGTGCGAGGCGGCGACCCGCTCGCCGAAGTCGCCGAAGCGCCGGCGGCGCGGCCCCCTATCGCGCGGCATCGACCGCTTCTTTTGCCAGGTAGGCCGGGATGTCCAGCGGCAGGCGGCCCTTCGACGAGCTCAGGACATGGCGCTGCACGGCCTGCCAGCTGCGACGGTGCTCCTCGCAGGCGCCGTAGCGCTCCAGCCGCGCCAGGTGCTCGCGCGTGGCGTAGCCCTTGTGGTGGGCGAAGCCGTACAGCGGGTAGACGCGGTCGACCTCGCGCATGAGGGCGTCGCGCGCCACCTTGGCGACGATGGAGGCGGCGGCGATGGAGCTGCAGCTGGCGTCGCCGTCGACGATGGCGCGCTGGGGCAACAGCTGGTCCAGCGTCTGCGGGCCGTCGATGAGGACGAACTGCGGCCGCGGGCGCAGGCCGCCCAGCGCGCGCTTCATCGCGACGCGGTTCGCCGGGGCGATGCCCCAGGCGTCGATCTCGGCGACGGAGGCCCAGCCGATGGCGAAGGCCAGGGCTTCGCGACGAATGGCCTCGGCCAGGCGCTGCCTTGCATTAGGCGTAAGCTCCTTGCTGTCCCGGACCTCGCCCAGCCAGACGGGGCGGCTTTCGGCGTCGAGGATGACGGCGGCGGCGCAGACCGGCCCGGCGATGGGCCCGCGGCCGACCTCGTCAACGCCGGCGACCAGGCGCCGCCCGGCGAACCAGAGCGCCTCTTCCAGGGCGGTGGACGGCTGGAGGCGGGAACCGGCCGTCATCTCCGGCGCATCGTAGCATGGAACATGACACCAGGGCCCTGTTCCTCGTTCCTCATCGCAGCGACTAAGATCGCAGCAAACCGCCAGAAGGAGGCTGTATGCCTGTCATCCACGTCGAGATGTGGCCGGGGCGCACCTACGCCCAGAAGCAGGAGCTGGCGAAGGCGATAACAGAGGCGGTGGTCAGGATCGCCAACACGACGCCTGAGGCGACCATCGTCATCTTCGCGGACGTGGCGAAGGAGAACTGGGCTCAAGGCGGCGTCCTGGCTTCCGAAACTTAGAGAAGAGGAAGGGAGGCCCGTCCCCGGAAGCCGGATGCTATAATTCTCTCGCCAAGCGAATCTGGGAAGCGCTAGCGTATCATTACAGAAGCGGCGGCGTTTCTGATAGGGGAGTCTCATGGGTTCACGCTGGATGCGTAACAGCTTTGTCTATCTCCTGATCCTGGTGGCGGTCATCGCCGTCGTTGTCGCCTTTGTCCGTCCGTCCTCCGGCGCCAGCAGCAAGCGCGACCTGAGTACGGTGATCGGCGACGCGAAGGCCGGCGCCATCGAGAAGATCGAGGTGAAAGGGAACAGCCTCAAGGTCGTCCGCAACGACGCCAGCCGCTCGGACTACACCTCTCGCAAGGAGGACGGCGCCAGCATCTTTACCATCCTCAGCGAGAACAACGTCGACGTCTCCAAGATCGCCATCGAGATCAAGGAGCCGAGCGCCTTCGGCGACTGGGTCGGGCTGCTGCTGCAGTTCCTGCCCATCCTCATCTTCATCGGCCTCATCCTGTTCATGATGCGCCAGGCGCAGGGCACGAACTCGCAGGCGATGAGCTTCGGCAAGAGCCGCGCCCGCATGTTCACCGCCAACAAGCCCTCCGTGACCTTCGTCGACGTCGCCGGCGTGGACGAGGCTAAGGAGGAGCTGCAGGAGGTCGTCGAGTTCCTGAAGTACCCAGAGAAGTTCGTCGCGTTGGGCGCGCGCATCCCGCGGGGCGTCCTGCTCGTCGGCCCGCCGGGGACGGGCAAGACGCTGCTCGCCCGCGCCGTCGCCGGCGAGGCGGGCGTGCCCTTCTTTTCGATCAGCGGCTCCGAGTTCGTCGAGATGTTCGTCGGCGTCGGCGCCTCCCGCGTTCGCGACCTCTTCGACCAGGCGAAGCGTAACTCGCCCTGCATCGTCTTCGTCGACGAGATCGACGCGGTCGGCCGCCAGCGCGGCGCCGGCCTGGGCGGCAGCCACGACGAGCGCGAGCAGACGCTGAACCAGATCCTCGTCGAGATGGACGGCTTCGACACCAACACCAACGTCATCGTCGTCGCCGCGACGAACCGGCCCGACATCCTCGACCCGGCGCTGCTGCGGCCCGGCCGCTTCGACCGCCAGGTGGTCATCGACGCGCCGGACGTCAAGGGCCGCGTCGCCATCCTCGAGGTGCACACGAAGGGCAAGCCCCTGGACAAGGACATAGCCCTGGAGACGCTGGCCAAGCGCACGCCGGGCTTCTCCGGCGCTGACCTGGCGAACCTGGTCAACGAGGCGGCGATCATGGCGGCGCGCTCCAACAAGAAGCGCATCGCCATGCCCGAGTTCGAGGAGGCCATCGACCGCGTGATGCTCGGGCCGGAGCGCAAGAGCCGCGTGCGCAGCGCTCGCGAGCTCGAGATGGTCGCCTACCACGAGGCGGGTCACGCCCTCGTGGCATACAAGATCGAGAACTTCGACCCGCTGTTCAAGATCACCATCGTCTCGCGCGGCATGGCGGGCGGCTACACGCTGGCCCTGCCCGAGGAAGACCGCCACATCAACACGAAAACCTACCTGGAGAAGCGCCTGGCGATGATGCTCGGCGGCCACGCCGCGGAGGAGATCGTCTTCGGCGAGATGTCCACCGGGCCCGGCGACGACATCAGCCAGGTGACGAAGACGGCCCGCGCCATGGTCACCCGCTTCGGTATGAGCGAGCGCCTGGGCCCGCGCACCTTCGGCCACAAGGAGGAGCTGATCTTCCTCGGCCGCGAGATCTCGGAGCAGCGCGACTACTCGGAGAAGATCGCGGAGGAGATCGACGACGAGGTGCGCCGGATCATCGACCGCGCTCACGACCTGGCGCGCAAGCTCATCTCGGAGAACCGGCCGAAGCTGGACCACCTGGCGAAGACGCTGCTGGAGATCGAGACGCTGGAGGGCGATGCCCTGCTGGCGCTGATGGCAGCGCCGGTGCCCGAGGCCGGCGAAACGCCGTCTGTCGAGGCGTCGCCGCCGCCGGCCGCCACGCCGCCCGCGCCACCCTCCGAGCCGGAGAGGCGCGAGGAGGAGAAGCCGAAGGGCCGGCCGCGCCCCGGCCTCGCCTGGGGTGGCTAGCGCCACTGCATCTGGGCTGACGCCAGAGATAGAGGGAGGCCGCGTGATGAGCTCGGCCTCCCTTTTCAATACCGAGCGACAAGACATCGCGCAGGTGGCAATCAACGACTGGCCTCGCAGAGCGGAGGTACAGGGGGGCAGAGCCCTCCTTCGGCAGGCTCAGGACGCAGCCTGACGGGGAGTGTGAGGGGTGTCCCCTCAGATGATTCTTACTCAAAGACGGAGCGGATGAGCCCTGTGCCTGTCGAAGGGCGAAGACACGCAGCCCGGCCCCCAGCGTTTGACCCTCATCGCCACGCCCCCTAACATCCCTTCGAGATGAACAAACGCAAGCGCGTCGCCTGGGCCAAGCAGCGCCGGCGGCGTCAGAAGGAACAGGCGAAGAAGCGCGCCGTCAAGGCGACCGCGCCGGGCGGCCGCGCCGCTTCGAGCGGCGCCGGCGCCTAAGAGGCCCTGCAGGTTGAAACCTGCGGCTTCGCCCACCGCTACAGCACGAGCGCGTAGCCGCGGCCGCGGCGAGAGCGGATGGCGTCCGCCAGGCCGATGTGGTCGAGCTTCAGGCGCAGGTTACGCACGTGGGCCCGGACCAGCTCCGACGTGCCCCTGCCCTCCGTGAAGCCCCAGACGGACTGCAGCAGCTCCAGCAGCGGCACTTCCCGCGGCTGAAACTCAAGCAGCACCTCCAGGAGGCGAAACTCCGTCCGCGTCAGCGCTACCTCGCGGCCGTTGGCGGCGGCCGTGCGGCGCACCGCATCGAGCGAGAGGGATAGCGGACCCGGCGCCTTCGCGCCGAGCAGCGCCTCGATGGCGTCAGCGACCGCCTGGCCGTCGACCGGCCGCGGCAGCGTCGCCTGCAGGCGCTCGTCGGAGAAGCCGACGCCGATGAACTTTGCGTCTCCCCTCTCCAGCGAGAGCGCGGCGAGCGCCTCGCGCCCCAGCGGGCTGTCGTCGAGAAGAGCGATGTCCCAGCGCACCTTCGCGCCGAGGCCAAGAACGGCGAGGGGGCGCTCGATTGGGATGACGCCGTAGCCGAGATGCGCAAGATACCTTACGCAGGGCTCGCGCAGCAGGTTGTCACCGATTACGAGGAGAATGACCGCCATAGTCCCTCATCTTTAGCGAGTTTCGCTTGGGCGCGCAATCCCAGGAAGGCCACGCCGGCCTGACCGCCGCAGAGACGTTACAGTACTCTTTAGCACCCTTGTTCTTAACGCGCTTTGCGGCGTACAATACCTGATCGACCGATTCTTGCCAAGCCCGAGAGAGCGACGCCTTGCCCCAAAATCCTTCGACAGGCTCAGGACGCAGCGCCATCGTCGTCCGCGGCGCCCGCGAGCATAACCTCAAGAACATCGACGTCACCATCCCGCGCGACAAGCTGGTCGTGATCACCGGCCTCTCCGGCTCCGGCAAGAGCTCGCTTGCCTTCGACACCATCTACGCCGAGGGGCAGCGACGTTATGTCGAGTCGCTCTCCGCCTACGCCCGCCAGTTCCTCGGCCAGATGGAGAAGCCGGACGTCGACTACATCGAGGGCCTATCCCCCGCCATCTCCATCGACCAGAAGGGCGCCTCGCGCAACCCGCGCTCCACCGTCGGCACCGTGACGGAGATCTACGACTACCTGCGCCTGCTCTTCGCCCGCGCCGGCCGGCCCCACTGCCCGAACTGCGGCCGGCCCATCGAGCGGCAGACCGTGCAGCAGATCGTCGACGCCATCCTCGCCCTGCCGGCCGGCAAGCGGCTGATGATCCTCGCGCCGGTGATCTCCGACCGCAAGGGCGAGCACCACGCCGTCCTCGAGGACGCCCGCCGCGCCGGCTTCGTCCGCGTGCGCGTCGACGGCACCGTCTACGACCTCGAGGACCGCATCCAGATGGACCGCTACAAGAACCACACCGTCGAGGTCGTCGTCGACCGCCTGATAACCGAGGGCCCCGGACCCGTTCGTGGTGAGCTTGCCCGCCCTGAGCTGCGTCGAAGGGTCGAACCACGCGAGGATTCGAATACGCGTCCTTCGACAGGCTCAGGACGAACGGAGGAGGCTCTCGGAGGGCAAGGCGAAGAGCCGGCCGAGGAAGCCTCCGCATCTTCCGCCTCCCGCCTGGCCGACTCCGTCGAGACAGCGCTGAAGCTGGGCGCCGGCGTCATCCGCGTCGCCATCGAGGGCGAGGACGAGCGCCTCTACTCGGAGCACCTGGCCTGCGCCAGCTGCGGCCTCTCCTTCGGCGAGCTGGCGCCACGCAACTTCAGCTTCAACACTCCCTACGGCGCCTGCGAGGAGTGCACCGGCCTCGGCGTGAAGATGGAGATCGACCCGGAGCTGGTCATCCCGAACAAGAACCTGAGCATCGCCGAGGGCGCCATTCTGCCCTGGACGCGCTCGGCGGCGATAAGCGGCTGGTACTACCGCCAGCTGGAGAGCGTCGCCCGGCGGCACGGCTTCGGCCTGGACGTGCCGGTGCGGGAGCTGACCAGAGACCAGCTGGACGTCGTCTTCTACGGCGACAAGAACCCCGTCTCCGTCCGCTACCAGGGCAGCGACGGCCACCACCACAGCTGGGAGACGCGCTTCGAGGGCGTGATCACGAACCTGACGCGCCGCCACCATGACACGCAGTCCGAGTACATGCGCCAGGAGTTCGAGCGCTACATGGCGACGGTGCCCTGCCAGACCTGCCACGGCGCCCGCCTGAAGCCGGAGTCGCGCGCCGTCAGCGTGGGCGGCAAGAGCATCACCGAGACGACGGCGCTGAGCATCATCGAGGCGCAGCGGTGGTTCGCCTACCTCGCCGGGCCGGAGGCACCCCTCAAC
>DATBWN010000221.1:0-2657 GCA_036514755.1 Dehalococcoidia bacterium
TCGCACTCGATGGCCATCACCTCGGTGAGGCGGATGAGCGCCGCCTTCGTCGTCGAGTAGCCGGTGTCGTACGGCACGGCGAAGAGGCCGCCACCGCTGGCGATATTGATGATGCGGCCGCGGCGCCGCGCGACCATGCCCGGCAGCACCGCCTGGGAGCAGATGATCGGCCCCATGAGGTTGACCTCCAGGCAGCGGCGCCACTGGGCCGTGTCCAGCTCCCAAAGCGGCCCCAGAGGGCCCTCCATGGCCGCGTTGTTGACCAGGATGTCCACCGGGCCCAGCTTCGATTCCGTCTCCGCCACTAGGCGCCGGACGGCCGGCTGGTCCGTCACGTCCGCCGCGAACGCCAGGCCGCGGCCGCCCGCCTTCTCGATGGCGGCGACCGCCTCCTGCAGGTGGCCGGCGGAGCGACCCGTCACGGCGACGGCCGCTCCCGCCTTCGCCAGTCCCTCGGCGATCGTGCGGCCGATGCCCCGCCCGCCGCCGGTCACGATCGCCACCCTGCCTCTGAGGTCCTCAGCCATGTCGCGTCTCCTCTCCAGGTTCCTCGAAAGGCCAGCCGTCCAGCGCATCATAGCGAAGGCCGCCGGCCTCTGCGACGGCCTTGGCCGCGCTTTCCCGCGGCGCTAGAATCTCGACACTCATGCAGTACGTGCGAACGGTCGACCTCAGCGCGTTCAGCGCGACGGAGTTCGAGAGCCGCGTCTTCGCCGACCGCGGCAGCGGCCTCGACAGCTGCATCTGCATCGTCACGCGCGTGCCGCCCGGTAAGGGCACGCCGCAAGGCCTGCACGTCCACCCGGCCGACCAGCTCTACTTCATCCTCTCCGGCCGCATGAGCGTCCAGATCGGCGACCGTGAGCTCACGGCCGGCCCGAAGCAGCTCGTCTACATCCCCGCCGGCCTGCCGCACCGCAACTGGAACGCCGGCGCCGAGGACGAGGTGCACTTCGAGTGGATCGTCCCGCAGCCGCCGGCAGGCGAGCCCGTCTACACGACCGTCGACGCCACGAAGACCGTCGCGGCGCCGGCCGGCGTCGCGTTCGTGCGGCCGCTGGACGAGAGCCGGCTCGCCGCGGACGACCGCTGGTCGCAGGTCGTCCTCGCCGACCGCGCCAGCGGCGTGAGCAGCGTCAGCGTCGGCGTCTTCCGCGTGCCGCCGTCAGTGCGGCTGGGGCGGCTGCACGTCCACCGCTTCGACCAGATCTACTACGTAATCAGCGGCCGCATGCGCCTGCAGGTCGGCCTCGAGGAGTACACGGCGGGCCCAAACACGCTGGTCATCCTGCCGGCCGGCATGCCCCATCGCAACTGGAACGAAGGGCCGGAGGCCGAGCTGCACCTCAACCTGCGCGTCCCGGAGCCGGAAGACCCGGACGTGCGCACCTGGGACCTGCCGGTCCGCATCGGCGAGTAGAGCGTCAAGCTGGGTCGTGGGTCATTCTGAGCAGCGCGCCATGCTACACGTTCGTGGTGAGCCTGTCGAACCACGCGTCCTAATACGGCGAATCGTCCTTCGACAAGCTCAGGACGAACGGCGGTCAGAATGACCTACTGCGTCAGGCGAGAGCGCCCGCTGCCGGCTGCGCGTCGGCGTTGAACTTCTCGCGCAGCGCCGTGTAGTAAGTCCACCAGTCCTCGCTGCGCGGGATGATCATCTCGCCGGAGCGCTGCCGGTAAACCTCCGGATGGTCCACGCGGTCGGGCACCTTCCCCTGGTCGCGCAGCGCCTTCGCCTCCGCGATCAGCTTGCGTCGCACGCGGATGATGAACTGGTCGGTCGTTCCCAGGTGCTCCTTATGGCGCTGGTAGATGGGCCCCATGCTCTCCGTCACGGCCATGTCTTGCTGGCGCACGCCGGCGATCCCCGTGTAGCTGCGGCCGCTGCTCTGCGCCTCGCGGTCGATGAGGTAGTCGTTCGCCAGCGTCTGCTCGATGTTGAACCGGCCGTACCAGTCGGCAGTGTTCGGCAGGCGGCCGGGCCGCGGCGTGGGAGGTGGCGTCGGCGCAGCCGGCGCGGGCGGCGAGGCCGATCCGCCGGGCGCTCCCGCCCGGCCGAAGACCTCCCAGTGCAGGTGATGCTCGTCGTCCATCGGCACGTAGGCGCCGATGCGGATCCCCTCGCCGAGGTTGCCGGCGGGGAGCATGTTGTAGAAGGGGAAGAGAATCTGGGTGACCCGCCAGTAGTAGGAGTCCTCTCCCGCCGGGCGATAAGCCCCGCTCGCGACGCCGAAGTCCGTGTCGATGGTGGCGAACCGCGCGGAGCGTTGAAGGTAGTGGTAGTAGTCGAAAGAGCCGGGCTTCATCTCTTCCACTCTCGCCGCGCCGAAGTGGAGGAAGGCGGCGTGGACGGTGTCCATCTCGCCCTCCCAGCCCTGCATCCAGTTGCACGGCCGGTGGATGATCGAGATCGTCTCCGGCCCGGTGTTCATCAGAAGCGCTTCGAGCTCCGGCAGGGGCGGCGGCGCCTCGCGCGGGCCCATGTAGGCCCAGATGATGCCGTTGCGCTCGTACGTCTTGTAGGCCGCCGTTCGCACCTTGCCCTTGAAGTTCGACTCCGCAGGCTCCGACGGCATGTCGACGCAGCGGCCCTCGCCGTCGAACTTCCAGCCGTGGTAGACGCAGCGCAGGCCCTCGTCCTCGTTGCGGCCGTA
>DATBWN010000222.1:0-32572 GCA_036514755.1 Dehalococcoidia bacterium
CTTCGGACAGGCTGCAGGGAAGCGGCCCTTCCGGCAGAAACGCGCTCCGAGCGCATCGGGGCGCTACGCCAGGAGGGCCGGCCACGAACCTCGGAACGCTCGGCCAGAAACTCGAAGAGCTCAGCCAGAAGGCGGGCCGGAACCTCGGGGAGCTGCGTCTGGTGCTCGTCGCAACCGGCGGCCTGGCGATCGCTGGCGGCTTCGCCGTTACCGGCCTCCCCGACGCAGTCGGGGGCGGCAGCTCTCAGGAGGCGCAGCACGAAGCCGTGGCGCCGACGCCAACGCCCGCCGAAGCCGCACCGCCCGCCGCTCTCCTGGACGACTTCCCGAGCGCGGCCGAGGCAGATGCGCCGGCGGCGTCACCGACGCCTCTCCCGCCCACTGCGACGCCGCTGCCGCCGAGCGCCACGCCGGACCCGCCGACACCCGCGCCGCCTACGCCCATCCCGCCTACACCCGTCCCGCCGACGCCCACGCCGGTCCCGCCTACAGCACCGCCACAGGCCCCCGTCTCCCTCACGGCGATGGAGCAGGAGATGTTCAATCTCCACAACCAGGAGCGGGCGGCAGCCGGCCTCAGCGCGTTGAGGCTGGACTCCACCCTGGTCGCCATCGCCCGCCGCCGGGCGCAGGACATGGCGGCTAACAACTACTTCTCCCACACCTCGCCTAGCGGCGAGACGGCCTTCTCGCTCATGAGCGCGGCCGGTTACTCCTACCAGATGGCCGGCGAGAACATCGCCCGCAACAACTACCCGGACACCCAGACCGTGCAGGTGGCGATGCAGGGCTTCATGAACAGCTCCGGCCACCGGGCGAACATCCTCAACGGCGGCTACCGCCGCGTCGGCATCGGCGCCGCCGTTGGCGCCGGCGGCATGAAGTACTTCGCCATCGTGTTCTCGGACTGACGATCGCGCGAGCCGGATGACAGAAGGGGCGCCCGAGGGCGCCCCTTTCTTAGCGTCAGCTTGTCGACGGCAGCTAGAGGACCGCCGGCTCCTCCTTGCGCTCGTCGATGAAGTAGGAGGCGCAGGCGAGGTCGATCCACTCCGGCGTGAACTCAGGCGTGCGACCCTGGAAGCTGCTGATGTCGAGCAGGAGGTCGATGATGTCGCGCGGGTGGACGCCGCGGAAGTGGCGTGAGGCCGGCTTGTAGTAGCGGTCGATGAGGTAGCGGCCGCCGACCTCCGAATAGTGGATGGAGTTTCGCTCGCAGACCATGCGGAGAATCTGGAGGAAGCTCGCCTCGTCCGGGTCGCCCACCTCGATCTTGTGGCGGATGCGGCGGAAGAAGGCCTCGTCACCCAGCCTCTGGGGCGGGATGTTCGTCGAGAAGACGAGGAGCAGCTCGAAGGGGACCTCGACGGTCTCGCCGCTGAGGAGCGAGAGGTAGTCGACGCGCGCCTCCATGGGGATGATCCAGCGGTTGAGCAGCTCCTTCGGCTGGACGAGCTGGCGGCCGAAGTCGTCGACGACGAGGATGCCGCAGTTCGCCTTCATCTGCAGGGGGGCGATGTAGAACTTCGACTGGGGCGAGAACTTGAGCTCCAGGTCCGCCAGCGTCAGCTCGCCGCCCGTGAGGATCAGCGGCCGCTGGGCGATGGCCCAGCGCATGTCGCGGCGGCGCTCGGCCCGCGCGGGCATGCCGTTCCCATCGCGGCGGTCTTCGTCCACCGGTATCATGAGCTCTCTGTGGACGCGGGGGTCGTAGACGCGGATCGTCTGGCCGCCGACATCGACGGCGTGAGGGATGAGGATTGACCCGGTGAGCATGCGGCCGATGCCCTTGGCGATGGAGCTCTTGCCGTTGCCGGGGTCGCCATAGAGGAGCAGCGACCGGCCGGAGTTGACGGCGGGGCCGACGAGGCTGCGCGTGGTGCGGGTGAGGACGAGGTCGGTCAGGGCCTCGTCGACGGCCGCGGCGTCGACGCGCACCTGCCGCACGGACTGCTGCTTGACGACCTCGACGTACTCCTCGAAGGGCACGGGCGTGGGGCCGATGTACTGGTTGCGCTCCAGGGTCTCTGCCGCCTTCTCGGCACCCTTTTCCGTCAGCGCGTACTGGTACTGCTGCTCGCCGATGCCGACGGAGCCGACGACCTCGATGAACTTCTCGCGCTTGAGGAAGTTGAGGGCGGTCTCGACGATGTTGAAGGGCAGCGTCATCTGCTCGCTGATTTCGCGCGCAGATGGCCGGCCGCCGTAGTAGATGGTCTTCGTGCAGAGGTCGAGGATCTGGCCGAAGCCGATGCCCGTCTCCTCAACGCTGTTCGGCTGTGGCCGAAAAGCCGCCTCGTCTTCTCTCGGGGGGATCGGTTCCGGACGCATGAAGCTGATAGTAGCAGAGGCCTCCACAGCCATTGTTACTCCTTGGCTACGAGTAGTTCCTCATAAAATCTTCGACACTTTTCGCCCAGACCGCAGCGCCGCGCTTCGCGGCATGCGATCGGAAGCGCCGGCGCCGCCTAGAGCCGCCACGAAACTTCGCCGATGGGAGACTGCTGGAAACAATTAGCGGGTCCGAGACCGGAGGCTGCGGCCCAGGCCCCGCCTCCTGTGCCTCAAGCCTTCCGGTCCGGTCCCGACGCTCGTGTGCCCTTCCTTGCTGGGGAAGGACCGAAGCTTGCTAGCGTGCAGTCCCTTGCTCACCCGTCAACGCATCCCTGCTCCGCCGGGCCCTCAAGGAACATCTCTCACCTGCCGATTCTCAAGCTGGAGCTTCAAACCAGCGAGGCGGGCACATCGTGCCATAACGTTTTGTGTTAAGTCAAGCCTTTTCCGCGTGCTTTTTTCGTGTGTCGAAGCGCAGACACGAATTCGGAACGCCGAATCGGCGCTGGAAAGGCTAACCGAAACGCTTAGCAGGCCGGAGACTAATGCCACCGCTTCCGGCGTCCCTCTTCGTCCCTGGCTCGCCCTCTGAAATCGACAGCGAATGGGCCGACAACAACTGTAGAGGTTAGCATGAGGCTGATAGCAGTCGCAGCCGCCCTTCTCGTCGGCGCTCTTACGCCATCGCTGTACGCCGCCGAGCCCGTGGGGACCGAGATCGTCTCCGTCGACGAGCAGAGCGGGCGGATGGCCATCTCCGTCAACGTCGTCGGCGGGGACGGCCGGCCGATCACCGGCCTCGGCGCCGCCAACTTCCAGGTCGACCTCGAAGGGACGCCTCTCCCCCTCAGCGAGGTCGTCACCGTCTCCTCGAACCGGCAGCCCGCCGCCGTCCTCCTCCTGGTGGACGTCAGCGGCAGCATGCTGGGCGCACCGATTCAGCAGGCGCGCGGCGCGATTCAGGAGTTCATCCGGAACCTCGACCCGGCCGACCAGGTGGCGATCATGACATTCAGCAACCAGGTCGGCCTCCTGCAGGACTTCACGGCCGACCGCAAGGTGCTGAGCCAGGCCGTAAGCCAGCTGAAGCCCGTCGGCGATACCGCCCTTTTCGACGCCGTCATTCAGGCGGCGGCGAAGATCGGCGCTGCGCCCGCCGGCCGGCGCCTCGTCGTCCTCCTCAGCGACGGGGAAGCAACGCTGGGCGTCGAGCAGCGCGCCGCGTCACTGGACGCCGCCCGCGCCAGCGGCGTCGGCTTCGCCTCCCTCGGCTTCGGCGCTAACCTCGACCGTCAGTACCTAGGCGAGCTGGCCCAGGCGACCGGGGGGCGGTTCCTGGAGGCGCCCAACGCCGACGCGCTGCGCAAGGCCTACATCGACCTCGCCTCCGCGATCAAGAGCCAGTACACGCTCATCGTCACCGTCCCGGCCGGCGTCGACCGCACTGTGCCCGCCAACCTGCGCGTGAAGGTCTCGCTGAGCGCGGGCAGCGCCGAAGCTGTGCGCCTGCTCAATCCGCTCGCCGGCGCCACGGCGCCGCCCTTCGACCTAGGCGTTGGCGGCATTGCCTCCGGCGGCAAGCTCGAGGCGCTGACCACGCTGCAGCCGCTCCCGCCCGCCGGCGTCGCCCTCGCCCGCGTCGAGTACTGGCTCGACGGCCAGCTCCTGCGCGTCGAGACAGCGGAGCCCTTCACGTACGACCTGGACCCCGGCCCGCTGGCCGCCGGTAAACACCTTCTGGAAGTCGTCGCCATCGATTCACGCGGCAGGCGGGGAGAGGCGCAGGTGCTGTTCAGCATCGGCGCGGCCGGCGGCGGGCTCGTCTCGAGCCGGCTCCTGCTAACCCTCCTCATCATCGTCGGCGCCGTCGCCGCCTCGAGCTACATCCTGCGCAAGAAGCACACCCAGATCGCCGCCTACGCCCACCGCATCAAGCCCTGGGCGAGCCGCCTGCCGGAGCCGGCGGGGCCGATAGAAGGCTGGCCGCAGCGGGCGGCGCCCCGTTCGGCGCCGGTGCGACGACCGAAGGAGCGCCTCGGCCGTATCGTCCTCATGGTGGAAGAAGCCGTGCGCGCCGGGAAGCTGGACGCCATCACCGAGTACGCGATCCAGTCTGCTCCCCTCACCTTCGGCACCGGCCCGAGCTGCAACATACGCGTCCAGGACGACGACGATGGCCGCATCGCCGTCGAGGAGGCGCGGCTGTGGCTACGCGGTGGTCGGCTCGTCTACCACAAGCTGACAACCCTCAGCGCCATGGCCACGGAGGGCGTGACCAGCGGCTGGCATTTCCTGGAGAGCGGCGAGGATCTCCGCATCGGCCCCTACCGCCTCGTCTTCCAGCTGGAGGCTGAGCCCGAAGCCGAGCCGGACGAGCCGCAGGGGCCGCAGGGAGGCTCGGACGCGGGCGGTCCGCCGCAGGACCACGGCATGGCCCTGCGCGAGCCGCACGCCGCCTCCTAGCCCCACCCCTGCGCCTCCGCGGAGGAACGAAGCCTTTAGAGCCATCGCTTTGTAGCCGAACCTTCCCTAGAGGAAGTTCTCGGCCGCATGACATCGATCCCCTTCGGAACGAAGAAGAGGCCCGCCGACGAGGCGGAGGCGGATGAGGAAAGGGCGGAGCGCGCCGCCGAGCGCCTGCAGGTCCAGCGCGCCGTCGAGCGGGACGTCGACGCCTTCGCGGCGCTGTATGACCGCCACGTCGTTCGCATCTACCGCCACATCTACTACTTGGTGAGCGACTCGCGCGAGGCGGAGGACCTGACGGCTCAGACGTTCCTGAAAGCCTGGGAGGCCATCGGCCGCTACAAGGAGCGCGGCGCCCCGTTCGTCGCCTGGCTCCTGCGCATCGCCCACAACCTGACGGTGAGCTACCTGCGCTCCAAGCGGGAGCACAGCTCGCTGGACGAGAGCTTCGTCGACCAGAAGCTCAACCGCAACCCGGAGGAGGCGCTGGAGCGCTCCAGCGAGCAGCGGAGCGTCCGGGAGGCGGTCCTGCGCCTGCGGGACGAGCAGCGCCAGGTGATTATGCTCCGCTTCGTGGAGGAGCTGGACTATAGGGAGGTGGCCAGCGTCATCGGCAAGAGCATACCGGCGGTGCGCGTGATCCAGCATCGCGCGCTGGGAAACTTGCGCAAGCTGATGCAGGCCTAGGGTCAGAAATCGGCTCCAGGTGCCGAAACTAAGAGTGATCCCAGCTTGCCTAGGAATCGAAAGATGGAGCTAAGAGACTTCGCTACCCGCCAGGCGAAAGAGCCGGACCTGCAGACCGTGGCGGCGCAAATCCGCCCCCTGCCGGACAACGTCGTGCCTTCAGAGCAGTTCCTGGAGCAGATGCGACTCCGCCTCCTCAAGCTGGCAGCCCGCGACAAGCGACCGGCCCCCAAGCGAGCAGCCTAAGACGGGCAATGGCCATCTCTTCGCAGGATGCCGGCCTGTCGGAATCTGCTGGCGGCCTGGTCTCCACGAGTGGGATCGTCCTGGCCGCCAGCCGCACCGGTCGTTACCTCTCCATCGTCGCGTTGCTGCTCATCCTCTGGCTGATGAGGCCCCAGGCCAATCCCCTTGTCAACCTCCTCTACACCGGCGCGGCAGTCGGCTGCCTCTACTTCGCCTTTGGCCGCCGCGAGAGCTTCAGGCCGCTCATCCTCTACGCCGTCGCCTTCGGCACTTTCGCTCAGCTGCGCTCCATGGCGGATGACACTGGGCTGCCGGCGCAGTTCGCTTACGTGGTGGACATGGAGGAGCGCGTGTTCGGCGTAATTCCCAGCGCCTGGCTTCAGGAACGCTTCTACCGGCCGGGCGTGATCGGTCCCCTGGATGGCTACCTCGCCGTCATCTACGTCAGCTACTTCGTTGTGGCGCACGGCGTAGCGCTGCTGATCTGGAACAAGAAGAGGGAGCTATTCCCCCTCTACGCAAGCGCCCTCTTTCTCACGCTTTATGCGGGCCTGCTCACCTCTTTCTTGCTGCCGACGGCGCCGCCCTGGCTGGCGGCAAGCGACGGCTACATTGAGCCGGTTCACCGCGTCATGGGCAACATCCTGGCCGAGATTAACCCCGGCGCTCAGGCAGAAGGCGCGACGATCGTCGGCGTGAATGACATCGCCGCGATGCCTTCGCTCCACATGGCCACCACGGTCCTCGTGGCCCTGGCGGCGCTCCGCTTCGCGGCGCCCCTGAGGCTGGCGGGCGTTGCCTACGCCCTCTCTATGGGCCTTTCGCTTGTCTATTTGGGCGAGCATTACGCCGTCGATGTCATCGCCGGCGCGCTCTTGGCCGTTGCGGCCTGGCAGCTCGTGCCCCGGCTCTGGCCGTCGCGGGCGGCCTCGCGTTTGACGGCGATTGCGCCCCTCGCTTCTGCGGGCGAAAGGCACGCCGAAGAGAGCACGGCGGCGTAGTAGAGCGCTCTGTCGGCGCGGCTGGCTCCGCCAGTAACACTGCGACCAGATCCCTGCGCGGCGCTGGGCGTGACCCTTAGGGATTACCCCTTCAGACGGCGGCAGAACTGCCGACTAATTCAGTGTGAGAAGAGATCACCAAGCAAGGCCGAGGCGAGGGCCTGGTGAAGACGGAGGTGTCGCCTAGAGACGACTGACGCAGAGCCGACTCTGAACTCCCCGGCCAGCGCCGACGCAGGATCGAAGGGCTGGCGGGGTCTGGCGAGAATCCGGACGGGATGCCAAGAGCTGACAAACGCTGCCCGAAACGGGTAAGACAAGGAGAACAGAACTTGGAGCGCATTAACAGCTTCGTGACGAAACTGATGATCCGCGTGATGAACCGGCACTCGGACGAGGAAGGCCAGACGCTGGTTGAGTACGGTCTCATCGTCGCGCTGATCAGCATCGTCGCGATCGCGGCCCTCGAGCTGATTGGCTCGAGCGTCACAGACGTCTTCAACTCGGTTGGCACGACTCTCGACAACGCCACGTCGTAGTCGACTATCAGAACGGCGGAAGGGCGCTGTCGGCCGAGGCTGACAGCGCCCTTTCCTTGAGAGATTTTCCTCTCAGGAACTCTTGAATGGGGAGGCACGGGCCGATTCTAAGAGCAGAAGACAGAGAGAGGTGGACCATCGGTGCTTAGGAATCTGTGCGCCAAGCGGGTGTACTTCGGCATGGCGGCTCAGCACGGCCAGGCCCTTGTCGAATACGGCCTCCTGCTCGGCCTGATTGCCCTGGTCGCGGTCACCGGCCTGACAGCGGTGTCCAGCGAGACGAACGGCATCTATAACACCATCGAAACGGCGGCGGACTATCTCATCAAGTACCTGTGATTGGCCGCTGCCCCCTTCGAGTTGAACTTCCCGGCGGGCCAGAGCACGCTCTGGCCCTAATGCCGGGGGGACGAGAGCCGAAAAACAGATAGGAATGCTGTAGGCGTCCGGTGCGTGACGCCTGACCTTTCGGGAGGATATCAATGACTCGAAACCTCGCCGCCATCACCGCAGGAAGCTCGAACCGGCGGTTCATCATGCTCGCGGTGGCGCTGGGTCTGCTGGGTGCAATCCTCGTGTACGTCGCCGCGTCGCGCGGCGATTCGTCTAGCGGCGGCGGCCTAGCCGATACGGCCGTGGTGGTCGCTAAGCAGGACATCCCGGCACGGACGACGATTACGCAGTCCATGGTCGAGGTGCGTCTCGTCCCGTCCGACAGCGCGAGCCAGTTCGCCTACGAGGATGCCGCGGCGGTCGTCGGCGAGGTGACGCGTTTCCCCATCGCCGCCAACGAGCAGGTACTCACGACCAAGGTTGTGCCGCTCTCCAGCGCGTCCTCGGCGTCCAGCCGCTCCCTCTCCTTCGTGGTGCCGCAGGGCATGCGGGGCATCGCCGTCTCCACTTCAGAGGTCACGGGCGCCGGCGGCCTCGTCCTCCCGGGCGACTACGTCGACGTGCTGATCATCTACGACGTCGAGTTCCGGGGCGGTGAGGGCAGCCAGACGGCGGAGAACTTCATCGTCATGACGCTGTTCCAGAACGTCGAGGTGCTCGCCGTCTCCCAGAGCGTGGTCGACGTCGTCCCGGAGGCGACACCGTCGGCCGGCGGCCAGCGCGTCCGCAACAGCGAGGCGAAGGCAAGCCCGGACGCGAATACTGTGACCTTGGCGCTCACGCCGGAGCAGGCGCAGCGCCTCTACCTGGCGGAGAGCAACGGCCGCATCCGGATAGCCGTGCGTCACTTCGGCGACGCGGACGTGCAGCCGATCGATCCTTTGCTGCAGATCGAGCTCATCCCGCCGAATCTGCCGAACCCGTTCTTGCGGTAAGTCCCAGGAGGGTCCCCCCAGGGATGGAGGGATAGGAGGAACCTTTGCCGAAGAACCTTGAAGTCGTAGTCATCGACCCGGACGTCAACAGCAGGGCCGATACCAACCGGGCTCTCACGCTGGCGCGGTTCACGGTCACGGGCGAGGCCGGCTACGGCATAGAAGCCGTCACCATCGCCCAGGAGAAGAAGCCGGACATCCTAGTCCTGGCCATGGAAGAGCCGGTGGCCCGCGCCGCGGCGACCATGAGTGCCCTGGCGGACGCGCTGCCGGAGACGCCGATCATCGTCTACTCCAGCCTCGCCGACGCGGCCTCCGTCCGGCGGGCGATGGTCGCCGGCGCCCGCGACTACCTCGTCAAGCCGCCGCGGCCGGAAGAGCTGGCGCGGGCCGTCTACAGCGTCCTGGAGCAAGAGGAGCGACGGCGCACTCGCCTCTCCGGCGAAGCATCCTCCAGCGCCGCCCGCGGCACCGTCATCACCATCTTCGGCGCCAAGGGCGGCATCGGCAAGACGACCATCGCGACCAACCTCGCGACCTCCCTCTGCCGCAACACCAACAGCTCCGTGGCCATCGTCGACATGGACACGCGCTTCGGCGACGTCGCCATCATGATGGACGTCGTCGTCGAGTACAGCATCGCCGACGTCGGCCGCAACATCGACTCCGTAGACCGCGACTCCATTCGCGACTACCTGGTGCAGCACGGCAGCGGCGTCCAGATTCTGCCGGCGCCGCTGCACCCCACGGAGTGGGGCGCCCTGCACCGTCATCACATCGGCAAGGTCATAGAGCTGCTCTCGCAGACCAACGACTACGTCGTCGTCGACACGCCGGGCGCCTTCAACGAGCTCGTCGCCACGGCGCTGGAGACGGCGGACATCATCCTGCTGGTCACGAGCATGGACATCGCCAGCATCAAGGACACGGCGCTGGCGCTGGAGATGCTGCGCGCCGCCGCCGTCTCCGAGGACAAGGTCAAGCTTGTGATCAACCACTCCACCTCGTCCAACAGCCTGCGGCCGGAGGACGTGGAGCGGGTGCTGGAGTACAACGTCTACTGGCGCATCCCGCACGATGTCGCCGTGAGCAACAGCAACCAGCTTGGCCAGCCCATCGTCATGGCGAAGCCGTACGCCCGCGCCTCGCGGGCGATAACCGACATGTCTTACAGCCTCGCCGGCCTGCGGCGGGACAAGAAGGGCTTCCTGGACCGCGTGCTCGGTCGCTGAGCCCGGCGAAAGCAAGGATGAGGAGGAACTAGGTGGTGAACGAATTCGGTCAGAGAAGGCCGATCTTCTCGCCGGCCCAGCCGCGCGGCGGGGCGGCGACGCGCAACCCCCTGCTTCAGTCCAGCGAGGCGTTCAACGAGCTGAAGTTCCGCCTCCATCAGCGCCTCATCGAGGAGCTGGACCCGACTAAGATCGAGAACGGCGACTCCCAGAAGGCGCGCGACGCCGTTGAGTCGGCGGCGCGCGCGCTCATCCAGTCGGAGATGCCCGGCGTCGTCGGCTTTAGCCGCGACGAGCTCATCGCCGCCGTCTGCGACGAGATCCTGGGCTACGGGCCGATCACGCCTCTCTTGGATGACCCCACCGTCTCCGAGGTGATGGTCAACAGCACGGACACCGTGTACTTCGAGAAGGATGGCCGGCTCTACCTGAGCCCCATCCGCTTCCGCGACCACGCGCACATCACGCGCATCATCGAGCGCGTCCTGGCGCCCCTCGGCCGGCGCGTGGACGAGACCTCGCCGATGGTGGACGCCCGCCTGCCGGACGGCTCCCGCGTCAACATCATCATCCCGCCGGTGGCGCCGAAGAGCCCGACGATCACCATTCGAAAGTTCCGCGCCGACAAGATGACGATGGACGACCTCATCGGCACCGGCACGATGACGCACGAGCTGGCGGAGTTCCTGCGCGCCTGCGTCCAGGCCCGCCTGAACACGATCATCTCCGGTGGCACGGGCTCCGGTAAGACAACGCTGCTCAACGCGCTCTCCGGCTACATCCCGGACACGGAGCGCATCGTCACCATCGAGGACCCGACGGAGCTGCGCCTGCAGCAAGCCCACGTCGTCACGCTGGAGGCGCGGCCGCCCAGCCTGGAGGGGCGCGGCGAGGTGACACAGCGCGACCTGGTGCGCAACTCATTGCGTATGCGTCCCGACCGCATCATCGTCGGTGAGGTGCGCGGCCCGGAGGCCTTCGACATGATGCAGGCGATGAACACCGGCCACGAGGGCTCGGTAAGCACGGTGCACGCCAACACGCCCCGCGACGCCCTCGCCCGCATCGAGAACATGATCCTGATGGCGAACCTGGACCTGCCCTCGCGCGCCATCCGCGAGCAGATCGCCTCGGCGCTGCACGTCATCATCCAGATCAGCCGCTTCTCGGACGGATCGCGCAAGCTGACGCACGTGAGCGAGGTGTCCGGCATGGAGGGGCAGGTGGTGACGATGCAGGACATCTTCCGCTTCGAGCAGACGGGCATCGACAGCGAGGGGCAGGTGAAGGGCGCCTTCCGGTCTACGGGCATCCGCCCGCGCTTCGCCGAGCGCTTCGAGAGCATCGGCATTCAGCTGGCGCCGGGGATCTTCGCGGGGGTGGCGGCCTAACATGGACACGCTAGCCCTTGCCGCGGCGGCCACCGTCATGGCCGCCATCGTTAGCGTTCTCCTGGCGGTCTACCAGTCGACGGCGAGCCCCCGCGGCAGCCTGGAGCGGCGCCTGGGCCACGTGCTGGGCGAGTCGACGGGCTTCAATGTCTCGCTGCCGGCCTCGCAGGCCCTGCGCCCGAGGCGCGCCGGCCAACTGCCCTTCGTCAGCGCCTTCCTGGAAGGCCGCGTCTGGACACAGGAGATGGCGGGGGAGCTGGAGCGGGGCGACATTAAGCTCACCGTCGGCGAGTTCGTCGCCACGCGCATCTTCCTCGCGCTCATGGGCATCGTTCTCGTCCTCTTCTTCACGAACAACGGCGTCCTGGGCCTGAGCTTGGCGGCGCTGGCGGGGTTCATCGGCTACTTGCTGCCGATGTTCTACCTCCGTTTCTCCCAGGGCCGGCGCTTGAGGAAGCTGAACAACCAGCTCGTCGAGGCGCTAAGCATGCTCGCGAACTCGCTGAAGGCGGGCTTCGGGCTCATCCAGAGCATGGACCTCGTCAGCCGCGAGCTCCAGCACCCTATCGCCACGGAGGTCCGTCGCACGTTGCACGACATCAACGTCGGCGCCTCTACAGAGGACGCGTTGCAGCACCTGGCCAAGCGCTGCGGCAGCAACGACCTGGACATCGTCATCACCGCCATGCTCATCCAGCAGTCGACGGGCGGTAACCTGGCGGAGATTCTGGAAAACGTCGGCCACACAATGCGGGAGCGCATCCGCATCCGCGGCGAGATCACAACGCTGACGACGCAGCAGCTGCTCACCGGGTTCATCGTCGGCGGCCTGCCCTTCGTCATCGCCGGGTTCATCATGATGCTGAACCCGGGCTACCTCACGCCCCTGTTCCACGAGTTCGTGGGCCAGCTCCTGCTCGGCGGCGCGCTGCTCATGGAGCTGTTCGGCGTCGTCCTCATCAAGCGCATCCTGGACATAGAGGTGTAGGCATGCTGCTTCTGTTCGGCTCCATCATCGTCTTCGCAGCTATCGCCAGCCTGGTGTACGGGCTCGTCGCTCGGCCGGAGAACCAGATGAGCGCTCGCCTCGCCGGCCTGCGCGGCGAACGCTCCGAGTTGGGTTACGCCGAGTCCATCCAGCGCGAGTCGCTGGCGGCGCGTGTGTTCCTACCCATGGCCGATTCCCTGGCGCTGAAGCTGGAGCATCTGCTTCCCACGCGCTTCATTGCCGGCATCGAGAACCGCCTCATTCAGGCCGGCCAGCCGGTGACGCTGGCGGGCTTCCTCATCGGCTCGGTCGTTGTGGAGGCGGTGCTGCTGACGCTGGGCTTCACGCTGGTGACCTCCGCCGGTGGCGGCCGTTCCTGGCTGCTGATGGGCGCCCTTGCCGGCTTCGGCATCATCATGCCGAAAATCTGGCTGGACAACAGGGCGCGGCACCGCCAGAAGGAGATCCTCAAGAGCCTGCCGGACGCCTTCGACCTCGTCACGGTCTGCGTCGAGGCGGGTCTCGGCCTGGAGGCGGCGCTGGCGCGCGTCGCCGAGAAGCAGGAGGGCGCCTTCGGGGAGGAGATCGCCCTGACGATGCGCGAGATTTCCCTCGGCAAGCTGCGCCGCGACGCCCTCAAGGAGCTGGCGACGCGCATAGGCGTGCCGGACCTGACGACGTTCGTCAACGCCGTCATTCAAGCCGAATCCATGGGAACGAGCATCGCCACGGTGCTTCGCGTCCAGGCGGACCAGATGCGCACCAGGCGGCGCCAGCGAGCCGAGCAGCAGGCTCACCAGGCCCCGATCAAGATGATGTTCCCGCTGGTCCTCTTCATCTTCCCGAGCCTGTTCATCGTCATCCTTGGACCGGCCGGCATCTCCATATACCGGACGCTCGTCGAGAAGTAGACGCCTGCGATGATCGTTCGCAACGCGGACCGCGACACTATCCTCGGCGAGGCCATCGAGGTGGCCGCGACCGCGGTGAACCGCGTGAAGGGGCTGCTGGGACGGGAGTGCCTGGAGGACGGCCAGGGCCTCTTCTTCGAGCACTGCTCCTCGCTGCACACCTTCTTCATGCGCTTCCCCGTCGACATCATCTACGTGGACAAGTCGGGCAAGGTGCTGAAGGCGGCGGCGGACGTCAAGCCCTTCAAGCTCGTCGCGGCGCCTCTACGCGCCTACTACGCCATCGAGCTGCCCCTTGGCGCCATCCGGCGCTCCAACACCCGCGTCGGCGACCATCTGCGCTTCATCGAGGTCGAGGACCTTCACGCCCACCGCCAGCGGCACGCAGCCTAGGGCTGCCAGGTGACGATGCCCAGGTAGCGCGGCCGGCGCGCCAGCCCGAAGCCTTGCTCTGTTCGAACGGCCAGCGCGCGCACTGCGCCGGCCAGCCGCTCGTCCGCGGCCGTGCCGGGCAGGACCCACAGCGGCCGGCGCGCCGCCTGCTGCAGCGCCTCGATGTCCGGGAACGACCGCTGCGGCGCGTGCAGACCCTGCAGCTGCGGCTCCCGGCCACGCGCGAAGAGGAGCGTCAGCAGCTCTCGCAGGGCCGGCAGGAGCACCCGCGGCTCGCCGTGCACCGGCTGCCAGAGCGGCGCGAAGTCGGAGATCGGCGCCTGGTCGAAGAGGACGGCGACGCAGAGGCGGCGGGCATGCGCCTCCAGCTGGTCGAGGAAAGGGCCGATCGCCTCGATGTCGTAGCCGACGTGGCTGATGAAGGCCGCGTCCGCCACCGGCGCCGCGCTTTCGCCCGGCCAGCGTTCGGCGAGAACCTCCAGGTTGTCGATGCCGCTCTCCTTGGCGCTGCGCTCCAGGACGGCGCGCATCCCGGCTGAGGGCTCGACGGCGTAAACTCGCTGCGCCCGCAGGGCGATAGGCAGCGTGTAGCGGCCGCCGCCGGCGCCGACGTCGATCCAGGTCTCCTCCGGCCGGACAAGGCTCAGGAGCACGTCGAGGACGGCGTCGTCCGTCCGCCGCGGGTCGGCGCTGAACGCTTCGGCCACGGGAGCGTAGAAGTCCTCCGGCCGCGGCCGCTCCGGCAGGCGCTCCACCTGCGCGCGCTCGGCCGCGACCAGCGTCCGCCAGGCGGCGAGGGCCTCTGCCACGCTCGGCCGCAGCGTACGCTCGGCGAGCGCCAGCTCCTCGGGCGTTCCTTCGGGAGTCACGGCGAGATGATAGGCGCCGGCGACGCCTGGCTCAACCGCGGGCGATGCTAAGGTATCTGGAAGACCTGCCCGGGATAGATGAGGTTCGGGTCGGCGATGCCGTTCAGCTGGACGATGGCGTCCACCGTCGTGCCGAAACGGCCGGCGATGGCGTAGAGCGTGTCGCCCGGCTGCACGGTGTAGGTGCGACCGCTGCTGGCGACAGGCGCCGGGCCGCTGGAGACGGGCGCGACGGACGCCGGCGCCGCTGCCGCGGCCGCCGGCGCCACGCCGCCGATCTGCAGCTCCTGGCCGACGTAGATGTAGCTCGGGTCGCTGATGCCGTTCGCCTGCGCTATGGCGTCGACGGTAGTGCCAAACTGGACTGCGATGGCAGAGAGGGTGTCGCCCGGCTGGACTACGTAGACGGTGACCTGCGGCTCCGGCGGCTGGCGCGGCGGGATCTCGCGCAGGAGGGCAAAGACGCCCTCCGTGGTGACGCCATAGCGCCAGACGCTGACGATGTTGCTGCCGGCGCCGTAGGCCCCCTCTATGAACCGTCGCCACTCCTCCGGGTCGGTCGCCGCCCCCTGTCCCACGTGGATGATGGGCAGGCCGTAGGCTGCCAGCGCCCGCATCGAGATGTCGAGGAGGAACTCCGGCGTCACGCCGGGCGGCGGCACGGGGAAGCCGGCCTGGGCGAAGCGGTCGTAGTTGGCCTGCGTGTTGAACGTGACCCAGTACTGCTGCGGCGCGATGGCGTTGCTGAACGAGGCGAACTCGCGGATCGGTATGCGCTCGAAGAGCCAGGGCCGCGGGTCGATGGAGAGGACAACCTGCGCCTCCGGCTGCAGGCGCCGCAGCTCCTGGCCGAAGGCGAGAGCGTCCGCGGGGGTGCCGCGCCAAAAGCCGGGATGCGGCTCCAGGTCGAGGAAGATGCTGCGCGCGCCCGCGGCGAGGACTTCCGCCGCCATTTGCGCCTCGCGCACCGGGTCGGATCCGTGAACGACGGCCCAAGCGTGAAAGGGCACGCCGGCCGCCTCGAAGTAGTTGGCGAGGACGCTGAGCTGCGCCGGCCCGCTCACGGCGTAAGGCGACTTGTCGTACTCGGCCATCCACTGCAGGCCGTCGTGCGTCTTAAGGACGATGCCGAGGCCGAGGTCGCGCAGGCGGGCGCCGACGAGATTCGGCTCGCCGTCGGTGGTGAACTGCCAGACCCAGACGAGATGAGAGAGGGCGGCGGCCGCCGCGGCTCTAGGCCTGGCGCCCGCTTTGAGGATGACGCCGCCCAACCCGAGGGCGAAGGATGCGCCGAGGAGCCTACGTCTGCCGAGCCGCGCGCCGTGCGGGGGGTTACGCATGGTTGCCGCGAATATTACATAAGCGCGAAGGCGCCCTTGTCAACCCTGACGAGGGCGCCGCAGACTCAGCGAGGACGAATCTGTAATACCTCGCCTCAAACCTTCTAGGCGCTGGCGCGGGCGCGGCGCGGCGTTTCCTCCGCCTCTGCCGCTTTGCGCCGCCGCGCCTCCTCGACGCTGGCACGCAGCGCCTCGGTCAGGTCGGTGATCTTGGCGGGCGCCGGCGCCGGCGCCTCGATCACCTCGCCCTCGGCCTTCTTGGCGATGACCTCGAGCAGCGCCTCGCGGTAGTTGTCCTTGTACTGAGCGAAATCGAACTCGCCGGTCAGCATGTCGACCAGCGACTTCGCCATCGTCAGGTCGCGCTCGGACACCTCGACGTTCTCGCCGGGGATGCTGAGGTCGCCTGTCGAACGCACCTCGTCGCTGTAGAACATCGTCTCCAGGGCGATTGTGTTCTCGTAGAGGCGCACCGTGCAGAGCTGCTCCTTCTGGCGCAGCGTCACCTTGGCGATGGCGACGCGACCCGTCTCCCGCAGCGCCGCCATGAGCAGGGCGAAGGGCTTCTGACCCAGGTCCTCCGGCTCCAGGTAGTACGTCTTCTGATAGAGGATAGGGTCGATCTCCTCCAGGCTGACGAAGTCCGTGATCTCGATGGTGTGGGTCGTGCTGACGGGCACGTTCTCGAAGTCCGCGTCCTCGAGGATGACGTAGCGACCGGGCGTAATCTCGTAGCCCTTGACGACGTCGCCCAGCTCGACCTCGACGTCCTCCTCGGAGCAGTAGCGCTTCTGACGGATGCGCGCCATGTCCGTGGCGTGGAGCATGTGGAAGCGGACGTCCTTCTCGTCGGTAGCGGTGTAGAGCTTTATCGGGATGGAGACCATCCCGAAGCTGATGGTGCCCTTCCAGAGCGGCCTCGGCATCTTGTCACCTCCTCGGCCGGCCCGCCGAGCGGCGGGCTCAGGGATCGTTATTGTAAGGCAACTCCCTCACGAGCGCATTCTCCGCTGCCGGCAGCGAACGGCGCGGCTACGGCCGTTGACGGCCGCTCAGGATCTCGCCCATGGCGTCCACCTCGTCGGCGCGCCGGTCGTGGCGGGTGGGCACGTCGGCGGTGATGGCGCGGGCGTAGACGTAAGCGGTAGCGGCGATGACGCCGCAGACGAGAACCATCCCCAGGAGCGTGACGGCGAGAAACTCGAACGGGCTGGTGAAGGTCCCGTCCGGGTGCCGCAGCGTGTCGTAAGTGTCGGGGTCGGGCAGGCGCAGCGCCAGAGCCACCTCAAAGGCGCTACCGAGGAGCAGGAACAGGACGCCGCTTGCCAGCTGCAGCGCGCTCGTCGTGAAGCGGTAGCGCGTCCGCCGAAACGCCTCCTTGAAGCAAAAGCCGCTGATGAGCAGCCCGGGTATCGCGAAGCTCAACCCAGCGAAAGTCGGCGTCCAGTCAGGCTGCTCGACGTGGCGGCCGGCGCCCCAGGCGAGGACCGACCCGACGACGACGGCGACGGCGCCGAACAAAAACGACGCCGGCAACGTGAGCAGCGCCATGCGCCCCAGCATCTCTTTCGCGGTGTGCCGACGACGGGTCTCCATCGTTCCGATGTCCGTTATCTAGGCGAGGCCTGGGCGCCTCAGGCGCGGCCCAGGACCTCACTCCGAACGGCCGCCGTGCCCGCCGTGAGGGAGCGCAGCTTGGCGCGGGCGACGTCGCTGGGCAGGTTGCGCAGGCCGCAGTCCGGGTTGACCATCAGCCGCTCCGGCGGCAGCACCTGCAGCGCTCGCCGGACCCGCGCCGAGACCGTGTCAGGCGTCTCGACCTCGCGCGTCTTGACGTCGATGACGCCGAGGCCGAGGGAGAAGGACGTCTCGTACCGCCGGAAGAGGTCGAGGTCGTCGTAGCCCTTGCGCGCGAACTCGAGGACGAGTTGGTCGATATCGGCGTCGAGGACGGCCGGAAAGAGGAAGTCGTAGTGGCCCTCCCAGAGCGGCCGGGCGTAGCGGTTGCCGTAGCAGACGTGGAGGGCGCAGACGGCCTTGCCGCGGTTGACGCCCTCGAAGACGGCGTTCACGGCCCTGATGGCCAGCTTGACCTGCTCCGTGTAGCCGGCGAGAAAGGGCTCGTCTATCTGGAGGATGGCGGCGCCCGCCTCGGCGAGCGCCTTCGCCTCGCGGTTGAGGATGCGCGCGAAAGCCATCACCAGGTCGGCCTCGTTCTTGTAGTGCTCGTTGCGCACCCGGCGGGAGAGGGAGAAAGGGCCCGTGAAGGAGAACTTGACCGGCCGCTCGGTGTACTCGCGCGTGAAGAGGAAGTCGTCCACCAGGCCCAGCGGCGGCGCGCCATCTTCCAGCCCGGGGATGGCGCGCCTGACGACGGCCTCGTAGTAGTCGGCGTAGAACGCCTTGGCGAGCTGGGGGATCTCGATGCCGGGCATGCGCGCCAGGAAGTAGTCGATGTCGTTGTCGCGCCTCAGCTCGCCGTCGGAGACGACGTCGACGCCGGCGACCTCCTGGTCCTTGAGCGCCGCCTTGATGGCGACCTCGTAGATCTCGTGCAGGTAGGCGCGGCTGATGCGCCGCTGGTAGTAGTCGGTCTTGAGGCGCTCGAGCCACTCTGGCACGGAGTAGGAGCCGACGACAGAGGTCGCCAGGGGCGGCAGGCTGCGCTTCGCCGGCGCTTCCGCCCGCCTGGCCTCCGTCTTCGGCGGGGCCGGCCGGCGGGGCCGCGTCTGAGTCGTCGCCATCGCCTATTCGCGCACGCGGGCGGTCATCGTCATGACGTTCGAGCCCGCCCGGTGGGCGAAGGACTCGTACTTGACCTCGTAGCCGGTGCGGCGGCCGATGGCGGCGAGCAGCGGGCCGTTGATCCAGTTCACCACAGAGCCATCATACTTCCCCGGCCCGCGGAAGCTCGTCTGGTACTGCTGGATGTCCGTGACGAAGATGTCGTGGCACTGGAGGATGCCGAAGGGGTGAAGCAGCGGCAGCGAATCCAGGAAGCTGGTAGCGGCGCCGTTGCTCACGTGCATGCGGATGTCGCCGTTCGCCTCGATGATCGGCCTCAGGACCTCGCCGCTGACGGAGGGCGTGACGCGGTAAGCGTCCAGCTCCTCGATGGGGACGTAGCGCTCTTCCAGGCGCAGCGCCTCCCAGACCGCTTTCCAGAGGGCGACGGCGCCCAGGGGCCCGCCGGGGAAGCTCTCCGGCGCCGACCGCGAAAGCAGGTCCGGTCCCAGCTGCAGCAGGCGCGTCACCAGGTCCGGCAGCTCCTTCGGCTCGACGCCGAGGTCGGCGGCGATCTGGATCGCCGGCTCATGCGGGATGTAAGCGCGCACCTCGACGCGGAAGAGGTGGCCGCCGATGCGGACGACCTCGTCTGTGGGCAGGTTGTCGTAGACGTTGGAGATGTAGATGAGGAAGGCCTTACCGCGCAGGAAGCCCAGCGTCGTGCTGGGGGTGCGCGCGTCCATGACGAGGCCGCTGATGCGGTCCCGGTGCTCGCGGACGTTCTCGCGCGCCCGCTCGACGACGTGGCTGGAGTAATCGCCCATCAGGTAGTGCAGCCTGCGGTAGTAATCGCTGTGGCGCTCGCGGTCGAGCTTGACGAACTCGTTCAGGAAGACGCGCGCGTGGCTGCCGTTGCCGGGGCCGAGCTCCAGCACGTGCAGGTCTTCCGGCAGGGCGCGACGCGCCGCCAGGGCGTCCCACACGCTGAAGAGCTCGATGATGAGCTCGCGCGCCGCGGCGATGTTGCGCGTGTCGCTCTCGCCGCCGGGCAGCGCCTGCTCGTACTCGCGGCCCGTCGCCTCCTCCCAGAGGCTGAGGGCGTTCCAGTAGAGGCTGTTGAACTGCCAGAGGCAGCTCTCGCCGCCGGGCCGCCAGGCCTCCAGGTACTGGCGGCAGTCGGCGGCGGCAGCGCCGGTCGCCGCGGCCAGCGCCGCCGCGAGCTCGGCGTCGAGGTCCGCCGTCGCCGCGCGGCGCAGGTCTACGGCGATCTCGAACGAGTCGCCGCCGTTGCCCGCCTGCAGCGCCGAGGGCAGGATGCGGCGCACGTCGACGGCGCCGCGGAAGCTCTGGCGGTACTGCACCCAGTCACAGACGACGCGCAGCCGGGCGAGGTCGAGCGTGCTGTCCCGCGCCGCGTTCGTCAGCGAGGTCAGCACGGCGCCCAGGTCGACCGGCGTCTTGCCCCTGAGCCTGTCGGTTGCCCGTACGTCGATCTGCACTCGAATTACCCTCCGCTGCGACTGGGGCGAGAGTCACGCGTCGCGCTGCCCTGCGGGGCCACGCCTGCCTCGGTCAGCAGCTGCGGGACGACGCCCTCCGGCCCGGCGGCGATGACGTTGATGCCGGCTACGCCTTCGATCTCGCGCAGCTGAGCGATGGTCTCGGCGCAGAGGGCGAGAGCTTCAGCCTCGCGGCGGCCCTCCGGCACGCCGCCGAGCCGCCGCACGACGGCCTCGGGAACATCGACGCCCGGCAGGGCGCTGAGGTACGCCAGCGACCGCTGCGTGCGCACCAGCGCGACGCTGACGATGACGTAGCAGCGCTCGGCCAGGCCGAGGTCGCGCACCTGCGCCAGCCAGCGCCCGAACGCCGGCACGTCGAAGACGATCTGCGTCTGGATGAACTGGGCGCCGGCTTCGGCTTTGCGCTGCAGGCGCTCGAGGCGGGACGGTTTCGGGTTCTCGGCGGCGCCGATGAACCAGCGCGGCGCCCGCGAGAGGCGGCGGCCGGAGAGGAGAAGGCCCTCGTCGCGCAGCCGGCGCGCCAGCGCGACGAGCTGCAGAGAATCCAGCTCGAAGACGCCCCTGGCGTCCGGTTCGTCGCCGACGCGGGGATCGTCGCCGGTGAGGAGAAGAAGGTTGGGGATTCCCATCGCGGCCGCGCCCAGGAGGTCGGCCTGCAGGGCGATGCGGTTGCGGTCGCGGCACTGCAGCTGCATCACGGGCTCGACGCCCTCCTGGATCAGCGCGAGGCAGCCGGCCCAGCTGGCGAGGCGCACCTCGGCGTTCTGGCCGTCGGTGACCGACGCGGCGTCCACCCAGCCGCGCAGGCCGCGGGCGGCGCGCCGCACGCCGTCGAGGGAGGCGCCTCGCGGCGGCACCACCTCCGCGATCACCGCGAGCTGGCCGCTCGCCAGCTTCTGATGCAGGCAGCTGTGCCAGCTTGTCTCGAAGTCCTTGGTCATCGGGGACAGGTAGGGGCTCTCGCGGGCGGTCTCCGCCATGCTGCTAGTCTCGAACAGGCCGCTCGCGGATACATCGGCAGCGTCCCCAAACCTCCTCGCGCATTTATTGTGGCCGCATCACAATGTCTACAGTGCGGGCCGCGAGTACGATGCTCCCAGCGACGCCCGCGCCGCGTCCCTGTACCGCCGTGGATCGCGGCGCTTGTTCTGCGGAGGACTTGATGAAGAGCGACCTCGAGATCGCGCAGGAGGCAAACCTCCGACCCATCGATTCTATCGCCAAGGAGCTCGGCCTGCTGCCGGACGAGGTCGAGTTCTACGGTAAGTACAAGGCGAAGGTATCCCTCGACGTCCTCCAGCGCCTGCAGGACAAGCCATCGGGCAAGATAATTGACATAACGGCGATAACACCGACGCCCCTGGGTGAGGGCAAGACCCTCACGACGGTCGGCCTCTCGCAGGCGCTCAACCGCATCGGCAAGCGGACGATCGCCACCATCCGCCAGCCCAGCCTCGGCCCGACCTTCGGCATCAAGGGCGGCGCCGCCGGCGGCGGCTACTCCCAGGTGGTGCCGATGGAGGACTTCAACCTCCACCTCACCGGCGACACGCACGCTGTCTCCATGGCCCACAACCTGCTCGCGGCGATGACCGATAACCACATCCTGCACGGCAACCAGCTGGAGATCGACCCGTTTGCCATCTCCTGGCCGCGCGTCGTCGACATCAACGACCGGGCCCTGCGGCACATAGTCATCGGCCTCGGCGGCAAGGACGACGGCATCCCGCGGGAGGCGTCGTTCGACATCGCCGTCGCCTCGGAGGTGATGGCGGTCGTCGGCCTGGCGACCAGCCTCGCGGACCTGAGGGAGCGCCTGGGCCGGATCATCGTCGCCCAAACGAAGAAGCGGGCGCCGGTGACGGCCGAGATGCTCAAGGCCGGCGGCGCCATGACCGTCCTGCTGCGCGACGCGCTCAAGCCGAACCTGCTGCAGACGCTTGAGCACGGGCCCGTCTTCGTCCACACCGGGCCCTTCGGCAACATCGCCCACGGCAACTCCTCCGTCCTCGCCGACCAGGTGGGCGTGAAGCTCGGAGACCTAGTGGTCACGGAGAGCGGCTTCGGCAGCGACCTCGGCTTCGAGAAGTTCTGCGACATCAAGTGCCGCCACTCCGGCCTGCGGCCTTCGGCGGCGGTCATCGTCGCCACCGTGCGGGCGCTGAAGGCCCACTCCGGCCGCTACCGCGTCGTCGCCGGCCGGCCGCTCGACCCGGGCCTGACGAGCGAGAACCTGCAGGCGCTGGACGAGGGCATGGGCAACCTGGAGAAGCACATTGAGAACGTGAGCCAGCACGTAGGGCTGCCGGCCGTCGTCTGCATCAACCGCTTCAGCTACGACTCCGACCGCGAGGTCGACCGCGTGCGGGAGCGGGCGCTCGCCGCGGGGGCGACCGCCTGCGAGGTGAGCGAAGTCTGGGAGAAAGGCGGCGCCGGCGGCGAGGCGCTGGCCCGCGCCGTGGCCGCGGCGGCCGAGCTGCCGAACAAGTTCCGCTTCCTCTACGAGGACGACGAGCCGATCGCGGACAAGATCAGGGCCATCGCCACGAAGATGTACGGCGCCGACGATATCGACATCTCGCCGGAGGCGCGGCGCCAGATTAACACCTTCACGGAGTGGGGCCTGGGCACGCTGCCGATCTGCGTCGCCAAGACCCACCTCTCCCTCTCGGCCGACGCCAACAAGCGCGGCCGGCCCACGGGCTTCCGCGTCAACCTGCGCGAGGTGCGGCCAGCCGCCGGCGCCGGCTTCCTCGTCGCCTATCTGGGCGAGATCAGGACGATGCCCGGCCTGCCCTCGGAGCCGGCGGCAAACAACGTCGACATCGACGAGCGGGGCTTCGTCACGGGCCTGTTCTAGGCCGCGGGCCTCTCGCGTCGGCGTCGGACTGTCGATAAGCCGTTAGTAGGGCCCCGGGCGGCGCGCGTTCCGTCTTCGCGCGGCCGCGGCGTACGCGGCAGGCGCTCTACAGGCCCACCTGAGCCTCCCTGCAGCCAGTATTGAGGCGCTGAACCTCCGCGGCAGGTTATGCTGCCAAGGAACCAGCCTATGACCCCTAACGAGACGTTGCGGCGCAGCCAGACTGATACTCCGGGCTTGTTCGACGGCCGCGTCATGATCTGCGACGGCGCAATGGGCACCATGCTTAACGCCGCGGGCTTTCCGTTGAACGGCGCCCTCTGCGAGTTGAGCCTCTCGCGGCCGGAGGTGGTGGCGGCCGTGCACCAGGCGTACATCGACGCCGGCGCCGAAGTGATCGAGACAAACAGCTTCCTCGCCAGTCGCACGCAGCTCAGCCATCACGGCCTTGAGGGACGCGTCCGCGAGATCAACCTCGCCGCCGCACGCGTCGCGCGAGACGCGGCTGCGGCCGCGGACCGCCAAGTGTTCGTCGCCGGCTCCGTCGGCCCGGCGACGAACAGCGTGTCCTGGCGGCGCGCCGATCCCGTCGCCGTCCGTGACGCCTTCCGGGAGCAGATCGCGGCGCTGGTGGAAGGCGGGGTGGACTTGATCATTTTCGAGACGTTCGGCGGCCTAGCAGAGCTAACGGAGGCGATCGCGGCGGCCCATGAGGTGACCCTGGCGCTGCCCCTCGTAGCCCAGATGTACTTCCTGGATAACGGCCGGAGCTTGGCGGGCGAGCGGCCTTCTCTTGTAGCGGCGAGCCTCGATCACCTTGGCCTCGCCGCCATTGGCGCCAATTGCCTCGGCAGCCTGGAGGCGCTCCTGAAAGTCCTCACGGAGATGGCGGGCCATACGTCGCTCCCGCTAACCGCCCAGCCGAACGCGGGAACGCCTGCGCTCGTGAACGGCCGCCTCCGCTACAGCGCCCTCCCTGATGAGTACGCCGCTTACGCCGCTCGTTACGCGGAGGCCGGCGCAGCCCTTGTCGGTGGCTGCTGCGGCACCACACCGGCACACATTAGAGCCGCTACGCGGGCCCTAGGTCTCACGCCGCCCGCCTAAGGTACCCTCTTTGTGAGGGGCGACGAAGGTGACGAGCCTTCCCGCGTCGGGTTATACTGTGATCTAGCCCGAAGGCCGTTGCCCTTTAGGAGCCGGCCACAAGAGGAGACGGGCATGCCCCGAAGTTCGACGAGACGCAGCTTCTCCCAAGATCCGGGCGACCTCTTCGCCGAGCGCGTCCTGGTCTGCGACGGCGCCATGGGCACCATGCTCCAGGCCGCCGGCGTCTCCCTGGACCTCTCTCTGCCGGAGCTCAGCGTCTCGCGGCCGGAGCTGGTCAGCGCCATCCACGGCGCCTACATCGCCGCCGGCGCCGACATCATCGAGACGAACACCTTCGGCGCCTGCCGGACGCGCCTGGGGCGCTACGGCCTTGAGGGCCGCGTCGCCGAGATCAACCTTGCGGCCGTGCGCGTCGCCCGCGACGCCGTCGCCGCCGCCCGCCGGCCGGTGCTCGTCGCCGGGTCCGTCGGGCCGGCGCGGTCGCCCAGCTCCCGCGGGCGCATCGCCGCCAGCGTGCTGCGCGAGGCCTTCCGCGAGCAGATCGCCGCCCTGGCGGAAGGCGGCGTCGACCTCATCATCTTCGAGACGTTCGGCAGCCTGCCGGAGCTAACCGAAGCGATAGCGGCGGCGCGAGAGGCGGCGCCGGAGCTGCCCCTCATCGCGCAGATGACCTTCCTGGACGACGGCCGCACGCTGGCCGGCGAAACGCCGGCCGAGGTCGCCACGCGCCTGGACGGCCTCGGCCTGACGGCCATCGGCACGAACTGCACGATGGGGCCGCAGGGCCTGCTCGAGATTCTCGACGAGCTGGCGCGGCACACGTCGCTGCCGCTCTCCGCTCAGCCCAACGCCGGCTCGCCCACCTTCGTCGACGGGCGCTTCCAGTACGCCGCCGACCCGGCCTACTTCGCCCGCTACGCCGCGCGCTACGCCCAGGTCGGCGTCGCCCTCGTCGGCGGCTGCTGCGGCACGACGCCGGCCCACATCGAGGCCGTGGCCGCGGCGGTCAAGGGCCTGCCGCCGGTCAGGCGCAAGTCGCGGCGTGTCGACGCCGCCGGCACCGAAGAGACCGAGTCGTCGCGCGCCAAGGTGCCGCCCAGCCGCCTCATGCAGCGCCTCGCCCGCGGCGAGTTCGTCGTCATCGGCGAGCTCGGCTCGCCTACCGGCGGCACGGCCGACCAGGCCGTGCGCGACGCCTCCCTTCTCAAGGAGCAGGGCTGCGAGGCCGTCCTCGTCGCGCCGCCGAGCAGCGCGCGGGCGCAGGTGAGCGCCGCCAGCCTGGCCGTGCTCGTCCAGCAGCGCGTGGAGGGCATGGAGGCGGTCCTGACCGTCGCTACCTGGGAGAAGAGCGTCATGGCGCTGCAGGCCGACCTGCTGGGCGCCTACGCCTTCGGCGTCCGCCACGTCGTCTGCCGCACCGGGACGCCGCCCCTCCTGGGCGACTACCCGAACACGGGTGGCATCTGGGACGTCGACTCGGTGGAGCTAATACACCTGCTGCGCGGCCTCAACGACGGCCGCGACCGGCACGGCATCCCCCTGGCGCAGCCCACGGCCTTCGTCATCGGCGCGCGCATCAACCCGTCCGCCGAGGACGTTGAGCGGGAGATCGCGGACGCGCGGCGCAAGATCGCCGCCGGCGTCGACTTCCTGATCACGCCGCCCGTCTTCGACGTGGAGGCGCTGGAGCGGCTGATGGACGCTGTCGGCGTGCCGGAGAAGCTGCCCGTCCTCCTCGGCGTCACGCCCCTGCGCGACTTCAAGCACGCCGAGTACCTGCAGTACGAGGTGCCGGGCGTCTCGATCCCGGAGCGAACCCTGGAGCGCATGGCGTCAGCGCCGGACGGCGGCTCAGCGGTCGGCCGCCAGATCGCCCTGGAGCTGATCCGAGAGGCGAAGGAGCGGGGCCGGCTGCGCGGCGTCGTCATCTCCTCTGCCGCCGGCGCCGTCGACGAGCTGACGAGCCTGCTGCGAGAGGTGTCGCCATAGCTACGCGACGGTCGGCCAGCGAGACGTTCAGCCGCCGGCGCGGCCGCCAGCCCGCCGCGGACGCGAGCGCGTCGCGGGACGGCGCCACGCCGCAGCCCCGAGAGCGCGCAGCCCGCCCCACGAGCGAGCTGGACGGCCTTCGCGCCTCCCTGAGCCTGCTCCACCGCGAGAACACGACGCTGAGCCTGCTCGTGGCGATCCATGACCGGCTGGGCGCCCTCGTCCTTCAGGGTGCTGACGCGGGCGCCATCACGGTCGCCCTCGCCGAGCTGGTCGACCGGCCGGTGCTCCTGCTGGACGCGCTCCTGCGGCCCCTGACCATCGAGCTGCGCTGGCCGGTCGAAAGAGAGGTGGACATCGAAGCCGGACTGCTCTGGGACCCCAACGAGGCCTACGTCGGCCGCGTTATTCAGACCATGGCGGGCGAGCGGCGCTCCATGCGGCTGCCGCCCCTGCCGGCCTGGGGTGTCGGTCACGGCTGCGTCCTGGCGCCGGTCGCCGTGGGCGACGCGACGCTGGGCTACCTGGCCATCCTCGAGCCGGAGACCGGCGAGGATGAAGCGGCCCCGGCCGAGGCGGAGCTGCTGGCGGCGCAGCACGCCGCCAGCGTCTACGCCCTCGCCCTCATGCGCGAGCGCTTGGCGGCCGAGGTGACGACCGAGCTGCGGGACGAGCTGCTCGAGGGCCTCCTCGTCGGCCAGGTGACGGACGAGCAGGCGACGCGCGAGCGCGCCCGCCGCCTGGGCTACGACGAGGCCCTGAGCTACCAGGCGCTCGTCCTCGTCCCGGACGAAGGCGGCGCCCGCAGCCAGTCGCTGCTCGCCAGGGAAGGCTGGGCCGCCGGCTGGCGCCGCCGTCTGCTCGATAGCGTCGCCCAACTCGTGCGCGACCGCGCGCCGCAGGCGATCGTCACGCGGCGCCGCGACGAGCTCGTCGCGCTCGTCCCGCAGGGGATACACCCCGGCCCCAGCGACCTGGCGCGAACCGTGACCCTCTACGTCGCATCGCTGTATCCAGAGTGGCCGCTGACCATCGGCCTCGGCGGCGTCTGCCGGGCGCCGCGCGAGATCGCCCGCTCTTACGCGCAGGCGCGGCGGGCCGCCGAGGTGGCGCTGCGCTTCGGCCGCAGGGGCGAGGTCGTCAACTTCGATGACCTGGGGCTCTACCGCCTCCTGTTCCAGATCGGCGACCGCGCCGAGCTGCGAGCCTTCGTCGAGCAGGTCCTCGGCCCGCTTTTGGAGTACGACCGCAAGCACCGGACCGACTTCCTCCGCACGATCCGCACCTACCTAGCAAAGGACAACAGCCTCCAGGCAACGGCAAAGGAGCTGTTCGTGCACGTGAACACGGCGTCGTATCGTATCCAGCGCATCCAGACGATCACCGGCCTCAACCTGTCGAAGACGGAGGATTGCCTTCTGGCGCGCGTGGCGCTGATGATCCTGGAGGACGAGGGGGTAAGCTAGCGGCTCGCGCAGGTAAAGGCCAGCAAAGGGGCCGAAGTTCCCTTTTCAGGCGTAGTATTGAGCGCTAGCGTGAGGCAGAGAGGGTCAGAAAGAGCCGTGGCAGAAGCAGAAGCGGAAATCGAAGAAGAGGAAGAAGTCAGCGAGCGCCTCACGTCGCAGGAGGAGGCAGAGCTACCCGGCTCCGTGCAGCTGTACCTGCAGGAGATCGGCAGCGTGCGCCTCCTCACCGCCCCGCAGGAAGTCGAGATCGCGAAGGAGATCGAAAACGGCCACCTCCTCGCCCGCTACCAGCGCGAGCTTACGGCCAACGACCAGTCGCTCACCTACGAGGCGCTGGCCCGCTACCTGCTGCTGCGCCTGCGCCGGCTCTGCGAGCGCATCCGGCCGGTCCTGAGCGGCGAGGGCGAGAGCTGCGGCAGCCTGCTCTTCGCGCCGACGCTGCAGCGTTCCATCGAGAAGGAGATCGACGTCGAGCTGGCGGACGCCATCGCCGACGTCGTCGGCACCTCGGGGCAGCAGGTGCGGGAGGACCTCTGGGAGATCTCCATCGCCACGCGGCTGCTCACGCCGGAGGAGGCGGACGCGGCGCCGGAGGACGAGGCGGTCGTCGCCGAGGTGGCGCGCAAGCTGCGCCAGGCGGAGCGCCGCGCCGGCGACGCGAAGGATCGGATGATGCGTAGCAACCTGCGCCTCGTCGTCGCCATCGCCAAACGCTACCAGAACCGCGGCCTGCCGCTGCTCGACCTCATCCAGGAAGGGAACACCGGCCTCATCCGCGGCGTCGAGAAGTTCGACTACCGGCGCGGCTTCAAGTTCAGCACCTACGCCACCTGGTGGATCCGTCAGGCGATCACGCGCGCCCTCGCCGACCAGTCGCGCACCATCCGCCTGCCCGTGCACATCGTCGAGAGCGCCAGCAAGTACCGCAAGGCGCTCGACACCCTGCTCGTCGAGCTGGGGCGGGAGCCGACGCTGGCCGAGCTCGCCCGTCGCCTCGGCATGACTACCGAGGCCGTGGAGCAGCTGCAGGAGGCGCTGCAGCGCCAGCCCGTCTCGCTCGAGCAGCCGCTGGGCGCGGAGGGCGAGGGTAGGCTCGAGGACGTCATCGAGCACGTTGTCATCTCACCCATCGAGGAGGCGACGCTGGAGCTGCTGAAGGACGACCTCTCGGCGGCGCTGCAGGTGCTGCCGCCGCGCGAGCGAGAGGTCATCAACCTGCGCTACGGCCTGCGCGACCGCAAGCAGCGGACGCTGGAGGAGGTGGGCCGCCACTTCAACCTGACGCGCGAACGCGTGCGCCAGATCGAGGCGCGTGCCCTCGCCCAGCTGAGGGAGTCGCCGGAGATGCGCTCCCTGCTCGAGTACCTCGGCAACGGCGGCCCCTAAGCGGCCCGGCCCTAAGGTGGCACCGGGCCAAGAAGCTGGATGCGGGCGCGACAGGCGCCCGTGCCCGGCCCGCAGACCTTCAGCAGGCCGGCCTCCGACAGGTCAATGGTCGATGGGCCGCAGCCCGGACAGCCGTCCTTCCGCATCGCGACGATGCAGCCGCCGGGGCCGCAGACCTCCAGCCGGGCGCCGCAAGGCCACTCGGCCTCGCGCGCCGGGCCGACGGCGACGATGGTCGGGTCGTCGGACGAGTAGGGGCCGAAGCCGCATCCGAGGGAATAGCCGTTGTAGGCGTCGCCGTAGTGGGTCACGTGGCCCTCGACGGCTTCGCCGAAGGGAATGAGCGGCGGCTCCTCGGGCCGGGAAGCCGCGAGCAGCGCGAACGCGCCCGCAGAGTGTGTCTGCGACTGCATGTTCGCCGTTTCGACGATCTGGTTTTCTCCCGACTTACCTCCTATCAAGAGCACTAGGGCCAGAAATCCGATACTGACGCAGCCGCGGAGTTCTGGCCTCCGCCAGATCAGGTATGCATCTCCTCTGTCACGCAGCCTCCTTGCTCGCGTCGCGCCTCCACCCATTCGAAACGCGCCCCGGCGCCGGGCGTTTCCCGCCCGCTCTCGCCGGGGCCCGGAATGAGAATAGAGGTACTCACGTGACCATAACCTAGACGGGCGTTACAGGAAAGCCTCGTGCGTCACTCCATGGGCTTGCACAGGCGCGTCAGAATCGAGACAGGGCTCTCAAGCTCCCAGGGCCTGGCCGCGCGCGAGACGCGAGGACCTGGTCGCCATCGAGGGCTGCGCGCAGAGACGCGGCCGATGCGGCCGCGTCTCGCCTTCTTCGGGAAACCGGCTGGCTACTTGCGCATCATGACGCGCGCGCCGGGCATGAAGCCGTCGACGCGCTCCAGCTCGACGATGAGTGCCTTGCCCTTCTGCTCGCGGTCGGCGTTGCGCTCCGGCTCCGGCGAGCTGTCATAGACCTTGCGCCGCGCCGCCTCGCTGTCGTCGATACGGCCGACGCCGCGGAAGGTGAGGATGGCGCGATTCTCCGGGCCCGGGTCGCGGTAGAGCAGGGTGACGCGCGGGTTCTTGGCCAGGGCCTTCGGCAGGCCGCCCTCCGGGTTGCGCACCCAGACCGCGAGCGCCGTGTCCGAGTAGGCCTGAGCGCTGCCGCGGTAGGAGAGGCTGGGCTGGCCGCTCTCGTCGACATAGGCGACGATAATCGGCTTGCCGCTCATGTAGGAGTTGTTCACCGCCTCCTTCATCGTGTCTGTCAGCTTCAGCTCGGTTAAGGCCGGCGGTGGCTGTGGCGCCTGGGTCAAGGTGTCTCCTCCTCGCTTGCTAGGGAATTTCCCGCGCCGAATTATAGCCGTCGCCCGCGGCAAGGGGAATCACCGTGGCCCTTCGGTCTCCTCGGGCAGGCGCAGGAGGGCGAGCACGACGGGATAGCCGCTGGCGCCGCTGGGATAGGGCGGGCTGCGCTCTTCCGCCTGGCGCCGGCCGGCGCCGTCTGTCGCGCGCGCGACGATGCGGACGCTGCCGTTGGGCGGCGCCTCGGTCCAGTCGTAGTACCAGAGCACCCAGGTGTAGGGCGAGAGTGCGGGCCGCAGGACGGCGTCGCGCCACTCCTTGCCGCCGTCGACCGAGACCTCGACGCGGCTGATGCCGCGGTCGCCGGAGAAGGCGACGCCGTGAATACGCAGCGGGGACTCCCAGACGGCCCGTCCCGACCGCGGCACGTCGATGCGGCAGGTCGTCTTCATGCGCGCCTCGTTGCTCCAGCCGCGCTCCTCCCAGTAGCCGAGCGCCTCCTCGTCCAGCAGCGCGACCTCGGTCAGCCACTTCGGGTTCTTGATGCCGTACTTGCCCGGCACCAGCAGCCGTAGCGGGAAGCCGTGCTCGTCCGGCAGGGGCTCGCCGTTCATGGCGTAGGCCAGGAGCACGCCCTCCCGCAGCGCGACCTCCAGCGGCAGGCTCTCCGTGTAGTCGTCCGCGCTGCGGAAGGATACGTAGGCCGCGGATGACAGCGGCTCTGCCATCTCGATGAGCGAACGCAAGGGGACGCCGGTCCAGGCGGCGTTGCTCATCAGGTCGCCGTTCACCTCGTTGCTGATGCACTGCAGCGTCGCGTACTGCTCCACGGCCGGCAGGGCGAGGATGTCCTCGTAGCTAAGCTCCAGCATGCGCCGCGTCAGGCCGCCGACGCGCAGGCGCCAGCTGGCTGCTCCGAGGGCTGGGTCGATGAGGTTCTTCGAGACGACGTAGAAGTCGCTCGTCGGCGTCACCTCGGGCGTCGGCTTGCCTGCGTGCGAGGCGCGGGCGCCGCCGCCCACGCTCTTGAGCAGGCCGCGGCCGATGAGGATAGCCGCCGCGCCGCCCAGGGCGAGGGCGGGCAGCCGGCCGAGGAGGGCGCGCCGCGAGGGGCTGCTCGCGACCTCGCCGGCGGGCGTCTCGACCGCTGAGGCGGCGTAGAGGCCGGCGACGGCCGCGTAGAGCAAAGACGCGAACAGGGTCACCAGGACATACTCGGCCGCCGTCGTCTGAGAGCCGAGGCCGGTCTCCGGCAGGCCCGCCAGCGCGAGGCCGGCGAGCACCAGGAGGGCGGCGGCGAGCAGGGCGCCGGTCGCGAGGCCGGCGAGGAGACCGCGTTCGCGCCCGACGCGAGCGCCGAGCAGGCGCCAGGCGAGGGCGTACAGCAGCAGCTCCAGCGCCAGCACGGTGAGGAAGAGCAGCGGCTTGCCGACGGCGCCGAACAGCGACAGCAGGAAGGAGAAGCCGCGCGCCTGCAGCAGATAGGTCGTAGCGTCGACGACGAGCTCCGCCAGCAGGCGCGTGCCGGAGAGCGAGCGCAGCAGCAGCGCCGCCGCCACGGCGACGAGGCCGCCGAGGACGCCCGGCCACGGGCTTTCGTATGGGTTTCGACCGCCGGAGCGCATGAGCCTGCATCCAGGATGGGCTGGGCCATCTGCGCTTGCAACCCCGCGCTTGGGACAGGCAGGCTTGCTGTAGACTAGCGCGGACGGCAGTCGACGACCTTGGAGAGGCGGAATCTCGTGGCAGACCGGATCCGGGTGGGCAGCGCCGAGATCGCCGTGGCGGCGGACGCCGCCTTCACGCTGAACACCTCCGGGGCGTTCCCCAACGTGCCGGCGGAAGCGTGGCGGGTATACCACCCGGACATCGCGCCGTCCGGGGAGATACCATCACGCGTGCTGACCTTCGTCGTGCGCAGTCAGGGCAGGACGATCCTCGTCGACAGCGGCGTCGGCGAGTGGGGCGTCTGGCGCTTCGGTAACGGCCACCTGCTGGACTCGCTGGCCGCGCTAGACGTGAGGCCGGAGGCGGTCGACTTCGTCGTGCCGACTCACCTGCACATCGACCACGTCGGCTGGAACACGCGGCGCTCGCCTCAGGGCCCGGTGCCGACCTTCCCGCGCGCCCGCTACATCTTCCAGCAGGCGGACTGGGACTACTTCACGCGGCCGGAGTTTCTAGCGGGCGAGAGGGCCGCCTACGTCCAGCACTCGGTGCTGCCGCTGCAGGACAGCGGCCTCATGGAGCTGGCGGGCAGCGAGCGGGCGATCACGGACGAGGTGACGCTGCTGCACGCCCCCGGCCACACGCCGGGCCAGGTCTGCGTCCTCGTCGAGTCCGGCGGCGAGGCGGCGCTGCTCATCGGCGACGTCTGTCACGACCCGGCGCAGCTCTCGGAGCCGGACTGGTCGCCCGTCTTCGACGTCGACGCGGCGCTGTCGGCGCGGTCGCGGCGGGCGGTGGCGCGCAT